>CAJLZR010000022.1 GCA_905211185.1 uncultured Oscillospiraceae bacterium
CCGGCTCCTTAAACCACTCGGACACCTCTCCAAGGTGGCCCTCCACGACAATATGAATTTTAGCATATAAAAAAAAGTAAGTCAACGGTGTAATTTTTGTTTTTTGAAATTTAAACTTTGGGGACAAATAATGGAGTTTTATGCCAACTTTTCAAATATTTTTTTGGTAATTGAGAAACCTAATGTTATTCAATATAATGTTAGGAGTACGATTATTCTTATGAGGTTTAAAGAAATGAAAAAATATACAAATTTGAAGAATGAAGTTCGCAAATTACCGAGTAATCCCGGTGTATACCTTATGAAAAGTAAAGAAAATGAAATAATATATATAGGTAAAGCGAAAAATTTGAAAAATAGAGTTTCCTCATATTTTTTATCAAATTCCGGACATAGCGATAAGGTCAAAAAAATGGTTAGTAACGTTTATACTTTTGACTATATAATAACCGATAGCGAATTCGAGGCTCTTGTTTTGGAATGCAGCCTTATAAAAAAGCATCAGCCAAAGTATAATATACTTTTAAAAGATGATAAAGGGTATAGCTATATTAAAATTACCAATGAAAAGTGGCCGAGAATTCTTCATGTGAAGCAAAAATTAAACGATGGAGCCTTTTATATTGGGCCATATACCAATTCTTTTTCTGTGAAAAATACAGTTGAAGAAATTGTAAATATATTTAAAATTCCAACGTGCAACAGAGATTTTTCTAAGTTTTATAAGCGCGCGTGTTTAAATTATTATATAAAAAAATGTTCAGCCCCGTGTATAAGAGCCATAACAAATGATAAGTACATGCAAAATATTGATGAAGCAAAGAAGTTTATAAAGCATGGTAGCAAAGATACTGTAAAGTACCTAAATGAAAAAATGAAACTTGCTTCGGAAAATTTAAATTTTGAATATGCCGCGGAACTACGAGATAGAATAAAAGCAATAGCAAACATAAAGGAACGTCAAAAAGTGGTTTCCTATAAAACGAAGGATTTAGACGTAATAGCCTGTGTTTATGACGAAAAAAATATTTCTTTTGAAGTTTTTAGATTTAGCAAAGGAGATTTATATGACAGCCAAAATTTTATAGTTGATTACTCAGATGATATTTCTGAGGTAAGGTCTGAATTTTTAAGTCAGTACTATAGCATTTCTGATCGCATTCCAAAAAATATATTTATTGATGGCGAAGTAAATTCACGTGATGTAGTAAAAGAGTTTTTGGAAAACAAAAGGGGGTCAAAAGTAAATATAAGCAGTCCCAAAATAGGGGATGGCTTGCTACTTTTGGAAATGTGCAAAAATAACGCCAACGAAGCGCTACTTAGAAACAAGGAAAATAAAAACTTTTACGAAGATATTTTGGAAAGTATAAAAAATGTGTTATTACTTAAAAATGTTCCGGAGTATATAGAAGCTTACGATATTTCGAATTTAAAAGGTACGGATAATGTTGGCTGTATGGTTGTGTTTAAGGACGGTAAACCATTTAAATCGGCATATAGAAAATTCAAAATTAAAGATGTTTCCGGTCAAGATGATTATGGCTCAATGAAAGAAATGCTTTCAAGAAGATTTGATGAATATTTAAAAAGTGAAAATAGTTCGGAAAACACTTTTTTCAATATGCCGGATTTAATTTTAATAGATGGTGGTATGGCACATACCGCTGCGGCAAAAGAAGTTATAAGCAGTAAAAACTTAAAAATTCCTATTTTTGGTATGGTAAAAGACGGAAAACACCGTACAAGAGCGATCACAACAGAGGGCGAAGAAATAGAAATAAAAAATAATAGTCGTGTGTTTTCGTTTATTACATCTGTTCAAGATGAAGTCCATAGATTTACAATAGGATATCATAAAAAACTCAGAAACCAAAGAATTAAAAAATCAGAGCTTACAAAAATTGAGGGCATAGGGGATGTAAGAGCAAAAAAATTGCTTAAAGTTTTTGGTTCGGTAAAAAGAATTGCAGACGCATCTTCTAAAGAGCTTGCTTTGGTTGACGGAATGAACGAACTTTCCGCAAAATCAGTTTATGATTATTTTCACGGTGATAAAGATAATTACGAATCAGAAATTTAATTTGAAATATTTTCTAAAACTTTTTGGAAGTATGTTGGTAAGTCGCTTGTAAATTTCAAATACTTTTTTGTGGAGGGGTGTATAAAACCTATTTTGCGCGCATGTAAGCACTGCCCTTTTAAAAATGATTTAAACGGGTTGTTTTTAGGATTTGCATAAACCTCATCGCCAACTATGGGATGACCTATATAAGATAAATGCACTCTTATTTGGTGCGTTCTGCCTGTTTCAAGTTTAAGTTTTAAATGCGTGTAATTGCCGTATCTTTTTAAAACTTCATAATGAGTAACTGCGGGTTTACCGCTGCCGATTACAACTGCCATTTTTTTGCGGTCTGATTTATGTCTTCCTATATTTCCTTTAATTGTTCCCGTATCGTTTTTTATATTCTCATATACCACAGCTTCATATTCTCTTGTGAAACTGTGATTTTTTATTTGTTCAGATAAAAACTGATGAGAGGTATCATTTTTCGCAACTATTAAAAGTCCGCTTGTGTCTTTATCTATTCTGTGTACTATACCCGGTCTTAAAAATCCGTTTATTCCAGAAAGCGAATCCTTGCAGTGATATAAAAGCGCATTTACGAGCGTTCCCGTATAATTTCCTGCCGCCGGGTGCACTACCATGTTTTTGGGCTTATTAACTACCAGTAAATCACTATCTTCATAAATAATATTTAGATCTATCTTTTCGGGCAAAACGTCAATCGGTTTAGGATCCGGTATGAGCACTTTTATTTGGTCGCCCGGCATTACTTTATACTTTTTGTTTGTTTTACTGCCATTTATTAAAACTTTTTCTGTATCTATTAATTTTTGTATGTATGAACGTGATATTTCGCCAAGCTCCGAAAATAAAAATTTATCGAGTCGCTCGCCTTCTTGATCTTGCTGGGTTTGTATATCAATTTCTTGCAAAATATTATCCCACCCCTAAATCAATGATATTAAGTAAAATTTCTATTTGAGGGTCATCCTTAATTTTCGGGTATATTTCTTGTATAAACCGATTTATAAGCGGCCTGTTTTCTTTAATTTTTTTACTGTTTGGAGAAAATACATTTACCATACACCGCTTAAAATAGTTTTTTGCAATTTTAATATCAGAAACAGCATCTTCAAAAGTTTGATTTTCTGCTCCGACCAATAATCCAACGCTCTTAAAGTATTTTGCTATGTCATCGGGAGAGACACTTTCATCTATGCCTTTATTCCAAGAACTCCGTAGTTTAGGATTAAAAGTTTCAATTCCTACTTTGTAATCTAACTTAACATTTTCAAATTTTTCTGAAAAATTATCTAGTTGGTTTCGGTATTGCCAGTGAACCTCGCACCAAACTTCCTTGATTTTTTTTTCTTTGACTTTATCTATGAGCATATTAAGCGTTTGGCTGTCGAGCTCCATAATCGAGCCTGAATTAGCTACGTCTACTATTCCGAATTCTCCCGTAATATTTTCAATAACTTTGGAATTTATTTCAAAAGGATTTTTGCTTACATCTTCGTAAAAATCGCAAAAGGCGCACTTTTTCCAAAAACAACCAAGCCCCTGGAGTAAAATAAACTCCCGAGGAAACTTTTTTGTTATTTTTGAGTATCTGATTTCTACAGGTTTCATAGTGTTTATAAACACACTCTTTCAATTGTGGGATGTACTTCACGGCTATCCACAATCTCGCCTCGTAGCTCTACTTCATTAGCACTTCCGATCGGGAGCTCGAGATTGCATA
This sequence comes from uncultured Oscillospiraceae bacterium, assembly GCA_905211185.1. The sequence continues at coordinate 3,816 of CAJLZR010000022.1, forward strand.
TTCCGTCGCTTAAATACCTATAAAAATTATACAGCTCCATGTATATATCTGCAACCCGGTTTGTTTGCCACAGGTGGTTTGTTGCTAATTCTTCGTAGCGATTTTGTAAAATTTGTCTGGATGAATCCGATGGTTCCGGAATATAACCGGTTCCATTTTGGAGAAAGTCATATAGGGCGCAGAGGTTTATTAAAAGGTACTCTTTAAGCACTTTAGCATCGTTTAGGTTTATATAAACGTCGTTGTTAAGAGTTCTTACAAAATCCATATTTAGCCTTTTAGTATGGGACTTTAGCATTCCTAGGCCTACCATCATGGGTGAAAGCTTAATATATTTTTGATCTTCTTGATTTTTCTGCGTAGGATAAGAGTTTATTCTTTCTATAAAATTTTGTTCCATATTTTTCGCTATATCTTCACGGTTTAGTCCTTGCGATCCTTGTGGACTGGTTAAATATTTATAAATATAATATACAGTTGGAAGCGCAACCGCCGTAGTACCAATGGTGATTATAGCAGCATTTTCATAGTTGTGGTTATCTTTTTTGTCTTTTGAGTTTTCGTTTGGTTTTTTGGCAGAGGCGACCATGACTCCGCTTAGCGCTACCGTTATTGCAAGAATATATACTGTTACTTTTTTAAAAAAATTCATAGAAAATAATAAACCTCCTAAAGAAATTACATATTTATTGTAACATGTTCAAAACATTTTGTCAAGTTTACGCCGCAATGGTATTAGCCGAAACTACCTTTTGACTTGCTATAAAAATCTAACTTATAAATCAAAAAATCCTTTATTAAAGATACTAAAAAATAAATTTTTTATATTTTTAGATTTTTCCTTTTAATAGATCCTCCCCAATAGTATTTACACATGCTTTGAAGCACGAGCTATTATATTCGGCACCCCGCAAATGCGCTTTCTATGGTTGCTTCATTGGCAGTGCTGTCCGGGTCGTTAAGATCCAGTATTTCGTTTTCCAAAACAGTATAAAAATTAAATAGTTCCATATAAATATCTGCGATTTCATTAGATTCCCACGCTTTGCTTGTTGCGAGTTCTTGATAGTGGTTATCTAAATAAGTAAAAATGTCGGGTGTTCTACTCGGCGATAGCGGTTCACCGCTGCTACTGTGAAGTATGTCATATAAAGCACATAAATTTGTGAGCATACATTCTTTTAATGCGTTAGCTTCTGTCAAGTTTACATAAACACCGAGTTTAAGACTTTCTGAAAAGCTTGGTGGGATTCTTTTAACAGGGGATATTTCGGACATTTTTTTGCAAATACCTTTAGGCGATAAACTAATATATTTTTTATTTTCCAAACTTTTTTCCGTAGGATACGAATTTAACCTTTCTATAAAGCGTTGTTCTATGATATGGGCCATGTTTAGTGGGGTTAACGGATAAGCCGCATCTGTGGATGACTCCGGATTTTTGGTTGTGGTGGGGCTTTTATGGTGTGAGCGCCAAAATTTATGTATAAATGGTGATGCGCCTAATGCGGTGCCTACGAAAATTGTTATGGCGGTTAAATGGTTGGATTTCTTTTTTTTCTTTGTTTTCGAAGGTGATGCCAAAACCGTCATGGTTCCACTAAAAGCGAGTACTGCTGCTAAAAAAGTGGATATTGATTTTTTTAAAAAATTCATATTGAAGCCACCCCATGTTAAATAATATATACTCATTATAGATACTACGAAATATTTGTTCAATGTAGAGTTTTATTTATATTAATTGTTACAAAATCACTAAATATATAATTAGCCAAATTTATAGTTTGAAAAAATTATTTATTAAAAATAAAAAAATTCAATAAATGCTTGTAAAACATCGCACAAGGTATTAATATGTTACACATGATAGTTAAAAATTATTAAAATATATATCCTGCGACAAGTTTTTTTGTTTTTATAACATAAGTAAAGGAGAATTTATTTATGGAAGAAAAAAATAATTTTTTAAAGAGCATTCAGGATGATACTTCTCAGTTTAGTAAAGAGGAAATCGATGACGGCAGAGTGATGGGTGTTATATCGTATCTTGTTCCGTTTGTTCCATATTATGCAAAAAAGCATAATAAATTTGTAAGATATCACGCAAAGCAGGGCATGAATTTAATGATTGTATATTTTATGTACGTTTTCGTGAAAATTGCTACCAGTTTTATAAAAGTGAGAAGAACCATTTATTTTGGACGAGTTGAGTACTGGACTTCGCCTTGGTGGATTGATTATCCCCTTAAAGTTATTTTGCTTTGTATACTGGCTTTGGTAATTTGGGGGATAGTAGATGTTTGTAATGGTAAGGCAAGAAAATTTCCGATTTTGGATAAAATTAGAATTATAAAATGAGTGTACATATTTTTTTAAAGTAGGTAATGCTTATGAAAAAGAATAATTTGTTTTTGATTCTCTTATTTATACTTTTTGGGTTTTTGGTAGGCTGTTCAAATATGCAAAATAGCTCCGAATCTATCGGTTCGGAAGGTTCTGTGCTTGATAAGGTTGTCTTTGAAAAAAATCGTGAAGATTGCAGCGAAGTTATGGCTATATATTTTAAAGGCGACAATATAACAAAAGTGGAAACCAAGGAAACATATACAGATAAAGATGCGCTTACAAAAGCTTACAGTACGTATTCAGAATCTACGGACTATATTAATTTGAGAACCAGCGGACTTGATATAGGATATGAATATTCAAGCTCCCGCATATATAATTCTTTTGATGGAATTAGGGGCAAAGATAAGATAATAGATGAATTAGAAAAAAATAGAGGATATGCTGTTAGATAAAAAGATTAGAAAACTGATTTTATGAGTCGGCAATTGTTAGGAGCCGACTTTTTTGTTTTTGTTTTAATAATAGTGTAGAATATAAAGGTAAGAAAATTAGTTATCGGGAGAGCATATGGAAAATTTAAATAATGAATCCGAATATAGAACAGAAAAAGATTTTTTAGGTGAAATTAAGGTTCCAAGCGATAAATTTTGGGGCGCGCAAACCCAAAGAAGTTTGCAAAATTTTAAAATAAGCGAAGAAATTATGCCATGGGACGTTATAAAAGCTCTGGTTTATATAAAAGAAGCTTGCGCCGAGGCAAATTATAGGCTTGGTAAACTTGATGAAAAACGCAAGGAAAGTATTATACATGCGGCAAATTACATAACAGAAAACAGCCTTAAAGATAATTTCCCGCTCCGTGTATGGCAGACAGGAAGCGGAACGCAGACAAATATGAACGTAAATGAAGTTATTTCTCATATTTGTAACGAAAACAGCTCGGAAGAATTTTTTGTTCATCCCAATGACCATGTTAATATGTCGCAAAGTTCAAATGATACCTTCCCAAGTGCTATGAAAGTGGCGGCGCTTTGCAGCATTGAAAATTATCTGATACCTGCCGCAAAAGGATTAATAAAGGTTTTTAAGAATCTTGAAGAAGAAAATAAAGATGTTGTAAAAATAGGAAGAACACATCTCCAAGACGCCGTCCCTATCGGTTTTTTTCAAGAAATAAGCGGTTGGCGAGCACTTACCGAAAAATCTCTTGAAGCGGTAATAAAAAACATGGATTTTTTAAGAGAAATTCCAATTGGCGGAACAGCAGTGGGAACAGGAATTAATTGTCCGAAAGGGTTTGACGAAAAAGTTTGCGAAGTTTTATCAAGTAAGCTCAGCACAAAGATTACTCCTGAAAAAAATAAAATACATTCTTTAACGGGGATGGATGCATTTGTCATTATTCACGGAGCGATGAAATCGTTAGCAGCAAACCTAATGAAAATTGCAAATGATATACGCTTTCTTGCAAGCGGGCCGAGGTGCGGAATAGGGGAGATATCTATTCCGCAAAATGAGCCGGGCAGCTCTATTATGCCTGGCAAGGTTAATCCTACTCAGTGCGAAGCAATTACTATGATAGCAGTGCAGGTAATTGCTAATGACTTAGCTGTTGGTATGGCTGCTTCTCAAGGAAATTTTGAACTAAATGTATTTATGCCTGTATGTATATATAATTTTTTGCAGTCCGTAAGACTCCTTTCGGACGGTATAAATTCTTTTACGAAAAATTGCGTTTGCGGCATCAAACCTATAAAAAAGGTAATGGAAGGAAATTTGGAAAAATCTCTTATGAATGTTACGGCTTTTAATTCAAAGATAGGGTATGAAAATTCCGTAAAAATAGCAAAACTTGCTTTTAAAGAAGATCTTTCCTTAAAACAAGCAGCGCTAAAGCTTGGATTTCTTTCAGAAGATGAAATTGATAAGATATTAGACCCTAAAAACATGATATAATCACATTAAAAAGTTTAATTATTCGGAGGAATTTTAATTGCAAGAAAATTTAAAAAATGAAGCTCTCGAACTTCACAGTAAACTTGGCGGAAAAATTGAAGTTAATTCGCGGTACCATATAAAAACGAAAAAAGATTTATCGTTGATATACACTCCCGGAGTGGCGGAAGCCTGTTTGGAGATAAAAAAAGATTATCAAAAGTCTTTTGACCTCACAAGGCGTTCAAATATGGTTGCTGTTATTACTGATGGCAGCGCAGTGCTTGGGCTTGGAAATATCGGCCCCGCTGCAGCTATGCCTGTTATGGAGGGAAAATGCGCTTTATTTAAGGAATTTGCAGATGTAGATGCTTTCCCTATATGCATTAATTCCCAAGATGTTGATGAGATAGTTCAAACTGCTTATTTAATTTCTAAAAGCTTTGGCGGAATAAATTTAGAGGATATATCAGCTCCTCGTTGCTTTGAAGTGGAAAGACGCCTTAAAGAAATCTGCGATATACCGGTATTTCACGATGACCAACATGGAACGGCTATAGTTGTGGCGGCTGCCCTTATAAATGCAGTTAAAGCCACAAAAAAAGAAATGGGTAAATTAGAAATCGTTATTAATGGCGTAGGTGCAGCGGGTTCGGCAATTGCGGAGCTCCTTATTTCCATGGATTTCGGTAATATTGTTCTTTGTGATATAAATGGAATTTTAGATGTTAATGACGCAAATCTTAACAATAAACAAAAAGAGCTTGCCCTAGCTACAAATAAAAAAGGTTTAAAAGGAAGTCTTGCGGATGCTTTAAAGAGCGCAGATGTGTTCATTGGAGTTTCAAGAGGAAATTTAGTTTCAAAAGAAATGGTTAAGTCTATGAACTCGCCTATTGTTTTTGCTATGGCAAATCCCATTCCTGAGATATTTCCCGAAGATGCACACGAAGCGGGAGCTATTATATGCGGAACTGGAAGGTCGGATTATAAAAATCAGATTAATAATGTTTTGGCGTTCCCCGGAATATTTAAAGGACTTTTATCGGCAAAAATCAAGGATATTAATTTAGACATGATGAAAAAAGCAGCTTTTGCCATTTCTTCTATGGTAAGCAAGGCGGAACTTGACGAAGGAATAATAGTTCCCGATGTTCTTAATAAAGCGGTTGCGGAAAAGGTCGCTCGGGAAATTATAAAATAGGATTTTGGTAGGATAATATTATGAAAAAAATTAAAAGTTTTGAAGTTGACCACACGAAAATAGAAAAAGGCTTATATATATCACGAGTAGATGAAAATATAATCACATACGATTTACGTATGGTAAAGCCGAATACGCCGCCATATCTTGAAAATGCGGGGATACACACGTTTGAACACTTATTGGCAACATATTTGCGCAATAGTAGTTTTGAAAATAATACCGTTTATGTAGGCCCAATGGGTTGCCGTACGGGATTTTATATTTTGCTAAAAGACGTTCTAAAGGGCGATGCCCTGAATCTTATAAAAAGCGCTCTGGATTTTATAAAAAACTTTAGCGGCAATATTCCGGGAGCTACGGAAAAAGAGTGCGGAAACTTTAGGGAGCACGATTTAAAAACCGCCAAAGTTTATGCAAAGGATTTGGCAGATGTTTTAAACGGTATGATGA
>CAJLZR010000023.1 GCA_905211185.1 uncultured Oscillospiraceae bacterium
CATGAAATAAAAGACAGAATAAAAAATGAGCTTGGTTTTACGGTCAATGTAGGAATCGGTGAAAACAAACTCTGTGCCAAAATGGCTAGCGATTTTGAAAAACCCGATAAAGTACATACTCTTTTCCAAAGCGAAGTGCCAACAAAAATGTGGCCTTTGCCTGTCGGCGATTTGATTTATGTCGGCGGAGCGAGTGTGAAAAAATTAAACTCTTTGGGTATATATAGAATTGGGCAACTTGCAAACGCAAAAATAGATTTTTTAGTAAAGCTTTTTGGAAATAAAAGAAGTTTATATATGCACAATTTTGCAAATGCGGTAGACGATTCACCTGTAGTTTCCGAAAGACCTGAGCCAAAAGGGTATAGTAACTCTGTAACGCTTGAGGAAAATTTATCTTCTTTAACGCAAGCAAACACTGTACTGCTAGCCCTTGCCGATGCGGTAACCGGTCATATGCGTAAAGATGGCAACAAAGCGCATAGCATTTCGGTCGGCATAAGATTTTTGAATTTTAAAAATGTATCGCACCAAATGAGTTTTTCTGAGCCGCTAAGTACCACCGAGGAAGTATACGAAGCTTCAAAAAAATTACTCAAAGAACTTTGGAAAGGTAGGAGACCAATTAGGCTCATCAGCGTTTCTCTTACGAATTTAACTAAACTAAACGGTTGTAAACAGTTATCTTTTTTTGATGAACCAAACAAGCAGATAGAAACAATTAAGAAATCTGATGAAAAAGTAAATATGGTAATTGATAGTCTACGCAAAAAATACGGCTTCAATGTTATAAAACGTTGCGGAGTTATGAAACTTGATTTGGTAAATGAAAGCAAACTTAAAAAAGAAAATAATAAATACTGATGCACATTTTATTTTTATAATTAAAAATAAATCCTTAAACTAAAAAATTAGTTTTAAGGATTTTTTATTGCATAATAAGAGGCAAAAATATCCCGTTTTTGGCTGATTTATAGGGAGCTATACAGAAGCGATTCATTATCGTTTTTGATAAAATTAGCAACAAAGAATAAAAATATATCATTTGTATTGTAACTCATATCAATATAGTATATAATTATAATTATTTGTCTTAATGTGTCGAAAGGAGTGTAAAATATGGAATATTCAAGTTTTCACGCATACCATAAATCTATACGGTTATCCGAATATACTTATGGTTATAAAAAGTTTATTCCTGTTTTTGCTTCCTCATATATAGAAATTTATCCATATCAATTGGCAGCAGCTCAATTCGCAATGCGCTCACCATACTTAAAAGGTGCAATTCTATGTGATGAAGGTTCGCTCGGAAAAACTTACGAAGCTTTGTTAGTAATTACACAAATGTGGTATGAAAATAAAACTAATATATTAGTAGTCGTCCCTACATCACTTGTGGGACAATGGCAAAATATAATAGAGGAAAAGTTTACAATTCCGTTTTTTACGATTGATAATAATAAAATATTTGATGAATGCTTGGGAAACGGGAATGAAAATCCGTTTAATCAAGATGGAATAGTTTTAACCACATACAATTTTGCTAAAGAAAAGCATAATTGCATATCGCAAATAAATTGGGATTTAACGGTATTTGAAGAAGCACATCACTTGAGTAAAATCTACAAGAAAGAAAACAAGGGAAATCTCTTGATATATAATGCTGTTTCAAACTCTTTTAAACTTTTGCTAACCGCTACTCCCATACAGAATTCAATAATGGATTTGTATGGGCTTATTTATTTTATAGATGACAAGATATTACCCGATGAAGAAGTTTTTTATAACAAATACTTCAGAAAGCCGGAAAACTATGGCGAACTTGCTGAAATTGCAAGTAAATACTGTTTCAGAACTACAAAATATCAAGCATTAAGTTATATAAAGATTCCTAACCGAATTCCCATAACACTCAAATTTGGACCCAGCAATATCGAAAAAATGCTTTACGAATTAGTAGATATTTACTTGCAAAAAGATAAGAAATTGGCTTTTCCAAAAATGGAAAGATATGAACTTACTATGTTACTTTATCACACACTTGCATCTTCAAGTTTTGCTTTTAAAAATATGATAAAAGGTGTTATTACACGTCTTGAAGATATGCTAAAAGAAGATGTTCATAGTGAAAGATTACGTAATGAGTTACGTCAAATGCAGACAATATATAAACTTGCAGATAGCATTAATGATGATAGCAAAATTCGTGTTTTTCTTGATGCACTAAAAAGTTGCTTTAAAAAATTACGTGAAGTAGGTGCAAATAAAAAAGCTCTGGTTTTTACTGAAAACAAATCAACACAGAAATATATTTACAATTTTTTAAACGAGCATGGATATAAAAACAAAGTGCTTATGTTCAATGGTGATTTTAGCCGGGATTATTCGGTAATGGAAAAATTTAGAAACGAAGCTGAAATTTTAGTTACAACCGATGTGGCATCGGAAGGTTTTAATCTTGAATTTTGCTCTTTAGTTATAAATTATGATTTACCATACGAAGTTCTAACCGCTGAACAAAGAATAAACCGTTGTCATAGACAGGGACAACAATCTGATGTTTTTGTGCTTAGTTTTATAAATGCCGAAAATTTTGCAGATGTGAGAATGATTGAACTTATAAACAAGAGAATACGTCAATTCAAAGGAATAATTGGGCTTTCGGATAATATAATCGGAAACTTTGATTTGAGTTTAGAAGAAGCGCTAAGCAAAGCAAGAAATGTTAAAGATATAGACAAAGAGTTTAACGAAACGTTGGAACATTACGAGTTATATAACAAAAGCTTGGTTAAAAGTGCGGAAGAATCCCTATTTGCCACTTTTTCGGAAGATATAGCAAACCGAGTTTACATTTCACCGCAGTATATAAAATCGAAGATAAAAGAATTAAATGATGACCTGTGGTACATAACAAAATATTTTTTCAGCAGATTCCCTGAATTTAGTATCGATGAAAAGACTCGCACGATTTCTTGTTTTGGACCTCCGCCGAAAGTTTTTGATGGTTCATATCTTGGAAGAAATGAATACAGTATGCAAGAAAATTATAAACCTCGTTCGGGGCGTCATACAGTAACAGGATCGCTCGCACAAAGAATTATAAAGCAAATTAAGTATGACGGAATTAATGATAAAGGTGCGATTTTTGTAAACTCAAGCGAAAATGTACCATCAGACATAGCGTATTACGAAGTAGAAGTAAAACCAAATGATAGTTATATGGACGGAACAAGTTTTTATACGTTCTGCGGAAAAACAAAAGATAAACAAATTTTAAGCAATGAAGAATGCGAAAAACTAATGGATTTGCCGATTGTTAAATGTCAAGCATTTGGAGAAAAATTCAGTCAAATGGATTGGTGGAAAGGCAAAGGAAAGCCACATTGTGAACTTGATGATTTGGTTTCACCGCAAGAGTTTATCAATCTGGCAATTACCCGAGGCAGTAATGCTGAAAAAGAAGAAATAGTAAAGCTAAAACAATACGTAAAAAACGAAAAAGCAAAAATTCATAAAAACATTGATACTCTTGAAAGAGATTTACATACCCTTGAAAAAGAGTTGGAAAATGTTTCGACTTTATCCGAAAAGCTAGACTTAAAAAAACGAATTTCAACTGTACATAAAAATTATATGCAAGCAAAGCAAAATCTCTTTTTTGATGATATGAGGCTCGACCAAGAACTTGAAGATAAGATACAAAAAATTACTGAGAAAGCCAATTTACAAGCCAATGTGAAAAGGCTGTTTAAAATAGAAATTATAAGAAATGAGGAATGAACAATAAGGAGAGTGTAGTAAAAATGGACGATAAATTAGATACAAGGAGTTTAGATGTTGAAGATGTAGAAAAGCAAAAATTAAAAAGTGTATTTCCGCAGTGTTTCGAAGAAGGAAAGTTAAATGTAGAAAGACTTTTGACCTTATGCGGAAAATATTCCGATGAGAAAGACCATGAAAAATATAATTTCGAGTGGAAAGGTAAGCAACAAGCATATCAGCTTGCGGCAAAACGCACAATGGCGACCCTACGCCCCTGTAAAGAAGAAAGTGTAAATTTTGATGAAACCGGAAATCTCTATATTGAAGGAGATAATTTGGAAGTTATCAAAGTGTTGCAAAAATCGTATTATAACAAGATAAAAATGATTTACATTGACCCGCCATATAATACAGGTCACGATTTTGTTTACAACGATGATTTTAAAGATCCGCTCGATCGCTACAAAGAAATAACCTCGCAAACAACCAAATCAAACCCCGAATCAATGGGAAGATTTCATACTGCGTGGCTTAATATGATGTTGCCAAGATTACGATTAGCAGCAAATTTACTTCGTGAAGATGGTGTTATATTCATTTCAATAGACGACCATGAATTACATAATCTTAGAAAAATTTGTGATGAAGTATTTGGTGAAGAAAATTTTGTGGCACTTTGTCCAAGAAAAACAAGAAGTTCTGCTACAACTAAATCCGATGCTGAAATTCAAAAGCTGAATGACTATATTTTGGTATATTGGAAAAACAAATTCAATTCTGCTTTTAATTTAAAATTCGTGGGTGAAAAACAATATCCTTATACTGACGAAAGAGGTAAATATTATATTGTTCAATTGCAAGATAACGGACCTCACGGAACTAAAACTGCCAGACCTAATTTATACTATCCTATATACCAAGATTCTTTAGGCAATTTATCCTTAGAGCGTAATAAGTCAACCGATACGGAACTTTTACCTGCTAAACATAAAAATGATGACGGATGTTGGATGTGGAGCAAACATAAATTCCAAAAGGATAATCGTGATTTGTGCGTAAAAAACAGGAAAGTTTGCATAAAGCATTATTTTAATCCCAATGAGGATCAAAGCAAATATCAACGTGAGAAAAATTGGTTTAACCAATTTGAAGATCAAATTATGAATAGGCAATGGTTTGAAACATATATGAATAGCAAAGGAACAGTTTCCCTCAGTAATACTGTTGATGAAAAAGGTGTTTTTGATAACCCTAAACCCATTGATTTGCTTAAATTATTGATTAATATGTCAACCAACAAAGATGATATAATTCTTGATTTCTTTAGCGGTTCAGCAACAACTGCCCATGCTGTAATGGAGCTTAATAAGGAGGACGGCGGAAATCGTAAATTCATAATGGTTCAGCTTCCTGAAATTTGCGATAAAGACAGCATAGCGTTTAAAAAAGGATGTGGAAATATTTGTGAAATTGGGAAAAAACGTATTCGCTGTGCCGGGCAAAAACTTCTCGAAAAAGACAACCAAATGAGTTTTGAAGAAAACAAAAAGCCGTTGGACGTTGGATTTAAAGTTTTTAAGCTCGATAGCTCTAATTTAAAAGCTTGGGATTCAAGCCCGATAGATAAGGAAACCTATGATAATTATGAACAACTGAAACTTGAATTTACAAAACGTTTTGACGAAGTTTTAGACCGCATAAAACCCGACAGATCTGACCTTGATGTTGTTTATGAAATCATGTTTAAGCTCGGAATAGAACCTACCGAAAAAATTACGAAAATGGATTTTGACGGCAAAACAGTTTACTCGGTTCGTGAAGATTGTTTGCTCCTTATATGCCTTGATAATGATATGAAAACAGAAACAGTGGAAAAAATGGCTGAGTTTTCACCGGCATATATGGTGTTTTCGCAACACTGTTTCAAAGACGTAAGCAGTATGTCTAATATTAAACTGCTTCTTAAACGCAAAAAAATTGACATGAAGTTTATTTAGTAAGGGGTGATTGAGCATGAAGTTAAAGTTTAAAAATCAAAAATTTCAGTTGGATGCAGTTGATGCGGTTGCTTCCCTATTTAAAGGGCAAGAACATGAAAATGCAACGTTTTCAATATTAAAAAACTTTGATGGGGATCAAATAAAATTTGCAGATAATCATTTTGGCAATAAAATTTTGATTGACGATAAACAGATGCTTGAAAATATGCACGCTGTTCAAAAGCGGAATTTGCTTCGCCCCACTGATGACATTTCTGAAAAGAAATTTTGTATTGAAATGGAAACAGGTACAGGTAAAACATATGTCTACACAAGAACTATTTTTGAACTTAATAAAAAATATGGTTTTACTAAGTTTATAATAGTTGTGCCTTCGGTTGCGATTCGTGAGGGTGTGTATAAGTCTTTTCAGGTAACAAAAGAGCATTTTAGTCTGGAATATGATAATGTTCCATACAGGTATTTTATTTACAATTCTAAAAGGCTGACGGATATAAAACGTTTTGCGGATTCTTCAAATATAGAAATTATGATTATTAATATTGATGCTTTCAAAAAATCTGAAAATATTATAAATCAAGAAAGAGATATTCTAAACGGAGAAATGGCTATAAATTATATCAGAAGCGTAAACCCGATAGTTATAATAGATGAACCGCAAAGTGTTGATAATACTCCAAAAGCAAAAGAAGCAATAGCTTCTCTCAATCCCCTATGTTCTTTTAGATATTCCGCAACTCATCGAGAAAAAATGAACTTGCTTTATCGTTTAACTCCTGTTGATGCTTACCATATGGGACTTGTAAAACAAATTTCTGCCGGAAATATAACGGTAGAAAACGATTATAATAATCCCTACATTAAACTTATCGATGTTTCACATGACAAAGGATTTAAGGCAAAAATCGAGATGGACGTTCGAAATAAAGAAGGAATTACTTCAAGAAAAACTGTTACAGTAAAGCCTGGTTCGGATTTGTATATTAAGTCCGGCGAAAGAGAACTTTACAAAGATTATGTGATTGCCGGAATAGATTGCACAAAAGGATACGAACGTATTGAATTTTCAAATTCAGAGTCTTTGGATTTAGGGCATTCCATAGGTGATATTGATGAGAATATAATTAAGAAAGGTCAAATTAAAGATACTATACGAAAGCATCTTGATAAAGAACTTAGTTTTTTGGATAAAGGCATTAAAGTTTTATCACTTTTCTTTATTGATGAAGTAAAAAAATACCGAACCGAAACAGGTGAAAAAGGTATTTATGCCGAAATGTTTGAAGAATGCTATAATCAGCTTATTTCATTGCCTAGGTACCAAAGACTTAGAGAGCGATTTAATTACGACATATCTAAAATTCATAACGGCTATTTTTCGCAAGATAAGAAAGGTAATTATAAAAATACAAAGGGTGATACAAAAGACGATGATAACACCTATAATACAATAATGAAAGATAAGGAATGGCTACTTTCCTTTGATTGCCCACTTAGATTTATATTTTCCCACTCTGCGCTTAAAGAAGGTTGGGATAATCCGAATGTTTTTCAAGTTTGTACGTTAATAGACCAAAAGTCTACGTTTACTTGTAGACAAAAAATTGGTAGAGGTCTTAGGCTTTGCGTAAACCAAAATGGTGAACGTATTGAAAATAGAGATATTAATATGCTTCACGTAATAGCCAATGAGAATTTTAAAGATTTTGCGGATAAACTTCAAAAAGAAATAGAAAGTGAGACCGGTGTTAAATTTGGTACATTGGAAATAAGTATGTTTACAGGTCAAACCTATTCGATAGAGAACAAAATCGAAAAAACTGTTTCTAAACCGGAAGCAAAAACCATAGTTGAAAGCCTTAAAAATAGCGGTCATATTGATGAAAGTGGACATATAACAGAACAAGCTCAAAAATCTTTAGAAACAAATAATATAGATATACCAATACCGCCAGATATAGATGTACCAAAAGAAACTATTATCAGTGTCATGAAAGAAAATAAACAAATAAGTGAAAGCAGTATCGAAAACATAACTTATACCAAAGTAGAAAAAGCGGAAAAAACCATAAAATACGAAGATGCTAAAGACATTATAGAATTGTTTGAATCAAAAGGTTACATAACAAAAGCCGGTAAAATAAAAAGTAATATGAAAAATACCATGAAAGAAGCTCTTTTGAACGGAAACATTGATTTACCTGATAGATTAAAAGGAGCTGAGCAGCGTTGCGTAGAAATAATTGATAATGCTACCAAAAAAGTAGATGTTCAAGATTCTTCTAAAGATGTGCTTGTGCATTTAAATAAACGTAAAATGCTTTCTCCTGAATTTACTGAACTTTGGAACAAAATAAAGCAAAAGACCACTTATCGTGTAAATGTAAATACAGACGAACTAATCGAACAATGCATCAAAAAAATTAAAGATATGAGACGCATACCGAAATCTAAAATAATATCTCAAAGGGCCAAAATTAATATTAAAAACTCTGGTATTGACTACACCACTTTGGGATATGATGAAAGAGTAGAAGATGTTGACCAAAATCCAATATCTATTCCCAATGCAATTTCGATTCTATCTGAAAAATGCGGAATCCCTGCCTTGATGTGCGAAAAGATACTTTTAAAAAGTGGTAGGCTTCGTGATTTAGTAAACAATCCGGAAATGTTTATCGAAACTGTTACAAATATAGTTAAAGAACTACTTTGCAATTTTGAAATTGACGGAATAAGATATGTTAAATTGCCCGGAGAAGAATACTACGTACAAGAGATTTTCCCAAGTAATGATATTATTGCAAATTTAGACAGAAATGCAGTACCTACAAAAAATAGTGTATACGACCATGTGATTTGCGACAGCACGACAATAGAAAAACCCTTTGCTATTGACCTCGATAATGACCCCGATGTTAAAATGTTCTTCAAAATTCCCGATAACTTTAAAATTGAGACTCCTATTTCAGCATATAATCCAGACTGGGCTATATATATCGAAAAAGATGGAGTTAAAAAAATGTACTTTGTGTTAGAAACAAAAGGAAGTTTAAAGGAATCGGATAGACGTGCTACCGAAAATATGAAGATTAAATGTGGCAGAGAACATTTTGAGGCTCTTGATAATGGTACAGATTTTGAAGTAGCAACGAGCTGGAGAGAATTCAAACGAAAAGCGTAGAATAGTTTTCGACAAAAAATGTCATAGAAATATATAGTTAAATGTTACAATCTAAATGCGATATTTATATTAACTAATATAAAAAATACCGAATACAGAAATATATGTATCGGTAAAACATTTAGGTTAAAGGGTGGGTATTTCTATGACTAACAAGCAGCTTTCACAGCTTCGTTATCTTAAAAAGGAAATTAAAATGTACCAAGAAAGGATAACAGAACTTAAAGCTTTATCTGAAATCAAATCGTCCGTCATTACAGGAATGCCAATTTCAAAAAGCATATCGGATAAAATAGGATACTCAGTTATTAAAATAATCACTATGAAAGACGCCCTTTCAAAGCTTTGTGAAGAACTAACCGATTATATTGAAAGTGTTGATGACCCGATTGTGCGTTTGATTTTGACATACAGATATGTAAATAATTTTAGCTGGCAAAAAACAGCTTTTAAA
>CAJLZR010000024.1 GCA_905211185.1 uncultured Oscillospiraceae bacterium
AATTACAAAACTAAAAATAATTAAAACTCACTGCCAAAAACAAATTTCGCTGCACTATTTCCACAAACTGCTCCATCAGAAACCGCCGTAGCTATCTGCCTGAGCGGCTTTTTTCTGCAATCGCCCGCAACAAAAACGCCATCCACTTTTGTTTTGCAATCTTCTCCGGAAACAAAATAACCACTTTCATCAACGTCTATATCATTTGCATAAATCTCATTTTCAGGCTTATATCCAATAGCAATAAAAACACCGTCAACCGCTAAACATACATCTTCTTTACCCAAAACGGAAAGCAATGCAGATTCAACCGATTTTGTACCCTTGATTTCTTTAATATTGCTTTCGAACATGACGCCTATATTTGGAGTTTTATTTACTGCCTCTACCAAATATTTTTCGCCCCTAAAATAATTTTTTCTTACTATAAGGGTAACTTTTTCGCAAATATTTGCAAGATACAGCGCATCTTCCAAAGCCGTGTTTCCTCCGCCCACAACCGCAACTTTTTTACCTTTAAAAAATGCGCCGTCGCACGTTGCGCAATACGAAACACCTTTGCCGGAAAACTCTTTTTCGCCTTTGCAGCCGAGTGTTCTCCTTTGAAGTCCGTTTGCTATTATAACCGCTTTGGCTTCTATACTTTTTCCGTCCGATAGATATAATACTTTTTTATCATTTTTAAGTTCCGCTTTTATAACATCGCCAAAAACAAATTCCACCCCGAAGCGAGTGCATTGTTCATAAAGCGCATTACTAAAATCGACCCCGGAAATTTTAGCAATACCGGGATAGTTTTCGATATTATCGATTATGGAGGTTTGACCCCCATATATGTTTTTTTCACAAATAGCAACCTTAAGGCCCGCACGAGCCGCGTAAATTCCCGCCGTTATACCCGCAGGGCCTCCACCTATTACAGCAACTTGAGTATTCATAAACATACATCCTAATTCTATTTTGATAAAGAAACATTAGAGTTGGAGCTAATCATCTCGAGCACCATATCTTTTGGCATAAATCCGGTTTCACGGCACTTTTGCTCTCCACCGACAAAAAGCATCATTGTTGGAACTGACATCACATCATATTCTCTTGCAAGGTCAGCACACTTATCAATATCAATTTTTACAATGTCAAACGATTCACCAAACTCTTTTTCGATATCTTCAAGCACAGGCGCAAGCATCTTGCAAGGGCCACACCATGAGGCAAAAAAATCAACCAAAATTGGCTTTTCTGCGTTTTCGATCATACTTTTAAACTCTTCGGTTGTTAAAACTTTTTCCATAATTAACCTCTCCTCTAATTTTATTAATAAATATTATGCTACGAAATGTCACACCAATTCACCGATGCAAAAGTTATCCTCTGCTTTGATCAATTTTGTGTTTATAATTTTGCCTCGTATGTCGCAGTCGCATTTCGTTTTCACGGGAATGTAATTTGATGTATAACCCTCAAAATAGCCTTTGCTATCTTTTGTTTCGTAAAGAACTTCCAGGGTTTTCCCAAAAAAGTTTTCAAAAACCAGTTTAGCACTTTTTTCGGATATTTCAATAACTTTACGAACTCTTAGAGATTTGGTGCTTTTATCTATTTGATTTTCCATATTTGCAGCCAAAGTTCCGGGGCGTATAGAATAAGGAAAAGCGTGAACTTTTAAAAATCCTACCTCTTTTATTAAATCTAAAGTATCTTGAAAATCGGCCTGCGTTTCTCCGGGAAATCCAACCATTATATCGGTTGTAAAAGTCACATTTGGAAACACTTTTCTTAACTTTTCCGTAACTGATATAAATTCCGCTTGCGTGTATCTTCTTCTCATGCTCTCAAGCACCTTATCCGAGCCGCTTTGCAATGCCAAATGAAATTGCGAACATAGTTTTGGAACTTTTGATAATTTATCTATAAGCTCATCTGTCATTAAATCAGGTTCCAAAGAACTTAGCCGAACCCTTTTTATTTTTTTGCATTCGGCAACTGCTTTTACTGCATCCGCCAAATCGCAATTTAAATCCATTCCATAGGAAGAAAGATTAATCCCTACCAAAACTATTTCTTTATATCCGTTTTCCGCTAAATTATAAGCATCTTTTTTAATATCTTCAAGCGGTTTTGAACGAACTTTTCCCCTTGCATAAGGAATAATACAATAACTGCAAAATCTATTGCAACCATCTTCAATTTTTAAAAATGCTCGTGAACGATTGGGATTATAGTTAACCTCTGTTTTTTCAAATTCAGCTATATTTTTAATTGGCAGAACATCAAATACTTTTTTGTGATTTGCAATGTGATTTTTTATAATATCAACTATCAAGGCTTTATTTGAGTTTCCGACAATTATATCAACATTTTCAAGATTTTTTGCAAGCTCTGGCTCCGCTTGAGGCATACAGCCCGCCAAAACAATAATGGCATGCGGATTTTTTCTTTTTACTTTATGAATCATTTGCCTCATTTTTCTGTCGCTTTCAGCCGTTACGGTACACGAATTAATTATAACTATATCGGCCACCTCAAAAGAACTTACAAACTCAAATTCGTTCCTTACCATGTTTTCAAGAATATTTTCCGATTCGCATTGATTTACTTTGCAACCGAACGTAATAATATTAAAAGTCATAATAAACACCTAATTTTAAGTAAAATAAAAGCTCCCAACAAGCAAGGAGCTAAATTAAAATATATGGTGGACGTTAACGGACTCGAACCGCTGACCCTTCGCACGTCAAGCGAATGCTCTACCAGCTGAGCTAAACGTCCTTACAAATGTATGTTATCATATGACACCAAAAAAATCAACCCCGATTGTAGAAATAACAATCGGGAGTTTTTAAAAATTTTGATCTAAAAGATACACAAATTTTAATTTATTGATTTTCAAAATAATCGCACAAATAATCATCAACTAATCATAATCTATATTTCCTAAGTAATCACAAGTTATCTCATGAATAATATCATCATAAACTTTTCCGTTATACTTAAACTTTAGGCTCACAATAGCGCTACCTTTCTGCACCGTCAAATTTGCAGGAACTGAATATATGCTAAGCTCACACCCTTCAACATTTAGCACATTACCTTTGGTTGCACTCAAGCAAACTGCCTCCTTGGTGCTTGAGTTATACCTAAAGTTTGCCTCTGCGCTTGCTATTGCAAGAACTTTATTTGATGACTCCTCGATATACGAAACGTTTGTCTGCAAAGTTATATATTTTTCATTAGAGTTGCTAAGTTCCTTTGAATAAATAAATTTATAAGTTGAAACAACTTCTTTTTTTATTATTCCATCTCCAAGAGTATAATGCTTTACATAATCCGAAACCATATCCACTTTTCCAAAACAATCTTCATCCACACTCAAAGCTTTTGTATTTATATTAAACGCATTTGCAATTAACAATAAAAGCACAAAAACAAATGCCACTATATTCTTTTTTTTCATAACCACGCCTTCTTTCTATAATTTATAACTAATGTAATTCAGTATTTACTCCGATTTGTCCATCAATTGAACACGTAATATCATAGTGAGAACTTAAAACATACTCTTTAATACGCAATTTATTTTCTTTATATAAAGCACACCTGGTTGAAACCAAACAATTTTTTTCTTGCGGAAAGATTTCCTTAACATCCATAACGCTCCAAATATCTCCCGTTTCTCTTTCCTCTATATCGCAATCAGGATTGGCGATCTTAACAAATGTTTTTTTGTCATATGTAAATTTTATTTTCGACGTATGCGAAGCAACTTCTTTGGTCATTTTTTTGCTACGCTTTTTAAACTCTTTCACTATCTCAACTGTTCTTGAAAACAATGTCTGCCCATCTTCACCTACAAACTCCTCTTCCGAAAAAATTTTTACTCTTTCTCCACACAAAATATCTCCCGATATTCGGCCTTTACGAAATTCCCTGACCGTTTCCGAACTTTCGGATATAATTTTGGAATTATTTTCAAAATCAGCATAAGTGCTGGTCAATCCGCCAAAGCAAGATCCAAAAATAAGGAATAAACCAAAAAACACTCTATGTAACACCCTATTAGTATAATTCACAACAACATCATTCCTTTCTGATAACAAAAAAACTGTTATTTACTCAAAAACTGCTTACTTGACTAAAAAATTTATATAGCAATCCCGTAACCTTATACTGCGCATTTAAAACCGCATTTTTGGCAAGTTCTTCATCACTTTTTTTACTCATATCGTTATCAAGTCTATAGTAACCACCCGAAGCTAGAATAGCGCTCGATTTTGCAATGGTGGAAACGGAATTTGCCTCAAAATACTTAAGTGATTCGTTATTTATTTCCGCTTTGCAATTACTGTTTACACTATCACAAACTTTTTCAAATTTTACATGCAAAGGAAGTTTAAACACCGCATCGGTTGGCAAATTATATCCCACGTGCACAGGCGTATTCATATCCTCCATAAAGTGAATTGCGCGCCCGAGCTCCTGAAACGCCATAGATTTATTATTTTTTTTGTAGTAATCCAGCGCATTATTATAATGCGTTGTGCATTTTAAGAGCGCTGAATTCTTTTCTCCCATAAAATTTGTTTCTGTTGAGGGGTTATAAAAGTGGAACTTGTATGCACCCTCTATTTCATCTTCATCAGGCTTTAAACTATAATCGCCAATGATATTAAAATACTTTTTATCATCCGAACTTATATTATTTTTGTGCTCACTTATTTCTGAAACAAGCGCAAGCCCTCGCTCGGTAACATATCTGTGAGTATCGCCATTAAAAGCTTTCGCCCAGGGAAAGGTAAATGCAAGACTGACAATAACTCCCAACAATGCTATAAATTTTTTTCTCATTTTTCACCATTCCTTCCTTTTTATAAGTTTTATTAAAAATTATAAATAAATAATAAGTAAATTATTATTTATGCCATTATAGCACAAAAAATTACTATGTAAATGCTTTTGTGAAAAATTGATAGTTTTGTTGTATAAATTATACGTTTTTTATAAATAAATTGGTTATTTATGCCTAAAAACAAAATTTCAACTATTATCATTGATAAAAACTTTTCAAACATTTATCATTAATTTAAAGAATAAAAATTAATCTAAAGAGGTAAAAATATGAAAATAGGAATAGTTGGTCTCCCAAATGTTGGAAAAAGCACATTGTTTAATGCTATTACCAATGCCGGCGCAATGTCAGCAAACTATCCGTTTTGCACGGTAGAGCCAAACGTTGGAATTGTATCAGTCCCTGATGCACGCTTGCAAAAGCTTGCGGAGCTTTATGACCCGGAAAAGGTAACGCCTGCAACTATAGAGTTTGTAGATATTGCGGGGCTTGTAAAAGGAGCCTCCAAAGGTGAAGGCCTCGGAAATAAGTTTTTGGCAAACATCAGAGAAGTAGATGCTATAGTGCATGTTGTAAGGTGTTTTGAAAACGATAATATAATTCACGTAAACGGAGAAGTAAACCCAGCCAAAGATATAGAAATAATAAACTTGGAACTTATTTTTGCAGATATTGAAACAATCGAAAAAAGAATTCAAAAAACGGAAAAATTAATAAAGGCTGACAAGAAGTATATAGAAGAGTTAGAAATTTGCAAAAAAGTTTTAAACACATTACAAAACGGAAAAATGGCCAAATCAGCAGATTATACCGAAGAAGAAAAGGAATATGTAAGCTCCCTTGGTTTGCTTACAACAAAGCCGGTAATATATGCGGCAAACGTTTCGGAAAACGATTTTTCAAATGGTATTGAAAAAAATAAAAAATATGAAGAAGTTAAAAAAATAGCCAATTCTGAAAATTCAAAAGTATTACCTATATGTGCAGAGCTGGAAGCACAAATTTCGGAAATGGATCAAAACGAAAAATTGGAATTTTTAAAAGATATTGGTCTTAAACAATCGGGGCTCGATAGGCTAATCTCAGCTTGCTACGACCTATTGGGGTTAATCTCTTATTTAACCGCCGGCAAGCCCGAAGTTAGAGCTTGGACAATAAAAAAAGGCACCAAAGCGCCTCAAGCAGCGGGGAAAATCCACAGCGATTTTGAAAGAGGTTTTATAAGAGCCGAAGTAATACCATATGAAAAATTAATCGAATGTGGCTCCCTAAATGCAGCTAAAGAAAAAGGGCTGGTAAAATCCGAAGGAAAAGATTACGTTATGCAAGACGGGGACGTAGTACTATTTAGATTCAATGTTTAAAAAAAATAAATCTTTTCAAAACCATATGGAAAAAGTTTTAGTAGACAAATAGTTTAAAAGTATGATTAAAAACACAAAAAATTCAATCTTAAATGTAAAGGTAAAAAATAATTATGATGTATGACTCTTGGGAAACTTTGAAAAATGAATGCACACAATGCACTAAATGCAAACTGTGCGAAACCCGCACGAATGTTGTGTTTGGATATGGCAATCCAAAAGCAGAGGTAATGTTTGTGGGAGAGGGCCCTGGCGAACAAGAAGATTTGCAAGGAAAACCGTTCGTAGGGCGGTCAGGAAAACTACTCGATGCCATGCTAAACGATGTTGGGCTCAGCCGAGAAAAAAATATATACATAGGAAACATAGTTAAATGTAGGCCCCCTAAAAACAGAGACCCTTTACCGGAGGAGCAAGAATGCTGCATAAATTGGCTTCGTAACCAGGTTCTAATTTTAAAACCTAAAATTATAGTTGCAGTGGGAAGAATTGCAGCCATGAAGATAATAGACCCAAATATTAAAATAACAAAAGATCATGGCAAATTTTATAAAAAGAAAAAAACATTGATGATGCCAACCATTCACCCTGCCGCAATACTCAGAAATCCAAACCAAAAGCCACTTGTGGAAGAAGATTTCCAAAATTTAAAAAACAAAATTTTAGAAATCTGCAACCATACATATTAATTTAAAAACAGCTTGATATAAATAAAAAATTGCTGATATGAATTTTAAAACATTCATATCGGCAATTATCTTTATATAAGAATTATTTTATCATTTCCGCAAACTCATCTTCCGAAATTACCTTTACGCCCAATTTATTTGCTTTATCTATTTTGCTTCCGGGATCCGCCCCGAACAATACAAAACTTGTATTTTTAGAAACGCTGGATGTAACTTTTCCGCCCATACTTTCGATAATTTCGGAGGCTTCACTCCTTGTATAATTTTCCAAAGTTCCTGTTAATACAAAAGTTTTGCCGCTCAATTTCCGGCTTTTAATTTTACTTTCAAAAGCCATTTTAACGCCGTGTTTTTTTAAATGACCAATAAGTTCCATATTTTGCGGGGTATTAAAATACATAAAAACGCTTTCGGCAATTATTTCGCCCAGACCATCAATGGAATTTATTTCGTCCTTGGCCGCCTTTACCAGATTATCTATATTTTCAAACCTAGCTGCAATTAGCTTTGCCGCTTTCTGACCCACATGCCGTATACCAAGGCCAAACAGCAACCTATCAAACCCGGCAGCTTTTGACTTCTCTATCGCCTTTAAAATATTTTCGGAAGATTTTTCTCCCATTCTTTCCATATTCATAAGCTGTTCTTTTTGTAAGTCATAAATATCAGCGGGAGAGTTTATAAAATTATTTTCAACCAATTTATATATTAAAGTCTTACCCAAACCCTCTATATCCATAGCACCTTTAGAAACAAAATGGATCAAATTTCTTATAAGCTGAGCAGGGCAGTCGGTATTTAAACATCTAAGAGCAACTTCATCATCAACACGAACAACCTCAGAGCCACACGAGGGGCAAAACTTTGGAAATTTAAATTCTTCAGCATTTTCTACATGAGATTCCACTTTTACAACTTCGGGTATAATCTCCCCGGCTTTGCGTATAATCACATCATCGCCAATTCTTATATCCTTCTCTTTAATAAAATCAGCATTATGAAGAACAACCCTTGAAACCGTACTGCCGGAAATAAAAACAGGCTCTAAAATTCCGGTAGGAGTAAGAACCCCTGTTCTTCCAACATTTATTTCTATATCAAGAAGCTTTGTAGTCCTCTCCTCGGGCGGATACTTAAATGCCTCTGCCCAGCGAGGAAATTTTGAAGTGCTCCCCAAAATTTTACGATCTTCCAGCGAATCAAGCTTAACTACGGCTCCATCTGTTTGATAAGGCAAATCAAGTTTAATATTGCCTATTCTGCTTATCTCTGAAACCACATCTTCTATGTTTTCAAATTTACTGTAAAATGGCAAGACGGGCAAACCTATATCTTTTAGAAAATCCAGTGTTTCCTTGTGCGAAGTAAAAGTCTTACCTTCTATTTTTTGAATGTTAAATATAAATATTTCCAAATTCCTTTTTGCGGTTATCAAAGAATCTTTTTGCCTAAGCGAACCCGCCGCAGCATTTCTCGGATTTTTAAAAGTTTTAACTCCTTCGAGTTCTTGCTCTTTGGTAAGCTTTAAAAAATTTTCTTTGGACATATAAACTTCGCCGCGTACTTCCAAATAAGGTATGTTTTCATTTAGAGCCTTTGGTAAAGATTTAATTGTTAAAATATTTTCCGTTACGTCTTCGCCTATACTTCCGTCGCCTCTGGTTGAAGCGCGATAAAGTTTACCGTTTACATACTCAATAGAAACCGATAAGCCATCTATTTTCGGCTCAACAACATAGGAAGGTTTTTTTACAGTATTTCGCACTCTTTTATCAAAAGATATTATTTCATCAATCGAAAAAGAATCATGAAGGCTCTCCATTTTTACTTCATGCACAACAGGAGAAAATTTTAAAGAAGCCTTTCCACCAACATTTTGCGTAGGCGAAATATCACTTAACAGATTAGGAAATTCTTTTTCTAGCTCCTCCAAATTTTTGACGAGCATATCATATTCGTAATCATCTATTTCGGGAGCATCTTCTTCATAATATTTTTTATTATGATATTCTATTTCTTTTCTATACTTTTCAGCAAGCGTTTTAGCTTCGCTCAGCGTCATAACAGCACCGTCTTTTTAAAAATTTGAATTCCGTCACTCGTAACTTTCGCTTTAATTATTGGCGTCTGTATCGGCTTTCGAGTTCCTACTTTCAAAGAGCCGTTAAAAATCATTTCTGCTTCTTTGCATTTTTTTAAATCCGAAGAATATAGCGCAGCCAAAACATCGCCTTTCATAACCTTATCATTTGTCTTTTTGCAAAGTATTATACCGGCTTCGTAATCAATTTTATCTTCCTTGCGTTTACGGCCTGCCCCTAAAATCATAGCGGCTCTTCCTAAAGCTTCGGGATCCAC
>CAJLZR010000025.1 GCA_905211185.1 uncultured Oscillospiraceae bacterium
GCTATAATTTTTAAAAACTCTTTTAATTCATTTTCGTTTTTAAATTCTCGTGTGATTTTTTCTGTTTCGAATTTTACTATCATTTCTGTATATCCTTTTATATGTTTGTCTTGGCGAGCAAGCGCTCCGGCTCGCCCTAATTCTCTATTCACTATTCTTGGCCCTTGATATAAATATCTTTCTTGCCGTATGTAATTTTTTGTATCTCGGTAAATGTGTAATCTTCATATCTAAATAGTTCTTTGTATTTTTTGCGATCTTGTGCTGGCAAATCATATAAGGAATAACCACATGACCAATTATGTATAAAACTTCTTGTGCTTGTTTTAAATGTCAATTCGTGTCCATTCTTTAGTATGGTTACATTTACGGTTTTTTTATCTTTTAAAGCTTCTTTTATAACTTTTTTCTTGTTGATTACGTTTGACTCGTCATTAATTATTTCATCAAATTTTTTGCTATAAAGCTTATAATTTTCATATTGTAAAAATAAGATGTTGCGCCTTTTTTCAAAAATCTCTTTTGTGTACTCTTGAATAAGCTTTTGCGGATTATCTAAGTAGTCAAGAACACTTTCCACTTCAATACAATTAATTTTTTCACAGTCTAAATAACTTCCGTCATAATCTATGAAAATATTATCTTTTAATTCTTGTTTATATCCTTTGAAAATATCAGAATTAACCCTTTCAATTAAGTGTTCTTCTGTTGTTCTGTTTTCTTCTGGTACTGTCAAACCCTCAAAGTATTTACTACTGTTTTCGTACATTTCTTTTGCTACATTTATATTTATTTCATCAAGTACTTTACGTCTTAATTCTTTAAAATTCGGCGGCTCTTTGTCTACATATAGATTTAAGGGATAATGCAGATCAAAAAAATTGTCTGTTGTAATATTGTAAACTCCGGCATAGTCATATTTTGTCTCAACTGTGTACTGTAAACTATTAGGGTAAAAACTTTTGCTATATAGAAAAATGCTGTTGTTGTGCTTATACTTTATAAAAATTTTATCGTTTATATTTAGCTCAAATAAATTGTCATCCTTTGAAAAATTTCTTATTTTTTCTAATACGTTTAATTTATCCATTATTTTTTAGCTCCTTAAAATGTTTTACTTTTTAAGGCGGTTAGTGTATTATTAAATTGTAACCGCCTTTTTAACTCTTGGGTATTGTTACTTGTCGTTTGCTTTCGCGCCTGATAGCATACGGCAATTTTTATTATTTACAATCATAAAGCATCGCCTCCCTCAATTAATTAAGCTTAAAGTGCTTTTATTTCCTCGATTAGATTATTCAATATTTCATCCGTTAAAGTGGTTTCATCATTCCAGTATTTATCGGCCGTGTCGCACCTTGAAATTAAATAATATGCCACTTCAAGGACAATAACCACTATAAAGCGGTCGGGATTATCGAAAATATCAAGCAAAATTTTGTTTGAATATTCAGCATCAAATTGAAATTTTATTTCTTCCGCTATTTCTCCGATATACTCAAAATTTTTATTTACCCATTCTTTAGCGGTGTAATTATTGCAAAAATATGCTCCGTTTACGTTTTCAGATTCAAAAAGTGTATAGCTTAAATCGCACATATAGTGTTGTTCTTCAAAGCCTTTTAAATCCTCTAGCTTGTCGATAATTTCCCCCTTTACAAATTCTTTAATTGGATTGTTTTCTAAATAATTCATTTACTTTTTACTCCTTAAATTTAAAATTTATTGATAGGGGGAAAAGCTCCCCCAGAAGCTCTAATTAATACCTTTTTTCAATTCTTTTATTGTGTTGTCGGTTACTTCATAAATTGTAATATCGCCATGAATTTCGCCGTCCTCATGAAAATATAAATTATCAATTTTGTAGTAATAAAGAACATCTGACCACTCATAAAAAACTCTTTGCCTATTGAAAAATTCCGCTCCTTTTTCTCTGATACAACCATATATAATGGGATTTTCTTCAAAATTCATTTCATTAAGTGTTATAATGTCTAAGTCAATGTCTGATTTGTGAGCTTTCATATGGATTTTTTGAACTTTCAGCCATTCTGAAATTCTGATGTTTTTAATTGTGTTCATGTTGTCAAATTCCTTTCTTTATTCGTTTTTTAGTGTGTAGGGCGAGCATTTAACCCGCCACTACTTCAAGTTGTTTTTGCTTAGTGCCTTTTGAGTTTTCATATACTGTAAAGCCGTATTTATCCCGAATTTCGTTTAAAGTGTAACCACCTTTTGAAACTGTGCTATCTTCCAGGCGATGCCACGACCACGCACCTTTATTTTTACACCACCTAAATTTAAGGCTTTTGAGTGTTTCTTTGTGTTCTTTGGTGTTACCGCTGACCCATATCCAGCGACCTATTAATTCAATTTTTAAGCCCTCAAGTATTATCAATTTACTTATGATATTTCGGAAATCTTCAGGGGCTTCGCTTACTGGTTTGCTATCTTCGTAAATTTCGCCCTCCTTATTCCTGAATACGTTTTTTAAACGCTTGAAAGCTTCATCATATTGTTTGTTTACCTCCTTCATAATTTCGTTTGCGTTTGGGTCTTGGCTTACATCTGGGTGAAACTTAAAACATAATTTTTTGTATAGCGTTTTTACGTCCTCTATACATTGACAATCTTTAAAATAGTTCATATACTGAACCCCTTTGTATTGGTATTTGTAAGATTTTCTTACTATCTATTATTATATACTAATATTAGTATATAAATCAAGTGTTTTGCAGTAAAATATATACTACTATTAGTATATATAATTTGTACAATTTGTACAATGTAGAAATTAAAAACGATATGTGCTAAAATTAATTGATAGGAGGAGGCGTTAATTAAATTTATGGATAATTTGAAAAATTCAAATTCAAGTACAAGGGCAAAACGGAAATACAATTCGGAAAATTATTCTCAATTAAACATACAGTTGAAAACTCAAACAATTACCACTTTTAAAACTTATTGTAAAAATTGTGGTATACCTCAAAGAGCTTTTATAGAACAGGCAATTAGAGAAAAGATTGAGAGAGAAACAGGGAAAAAAATTGAGGAACTGACGACAGAACTTCAGCCAGCCGAAGAAACCGAAACGGCAAAAAGTGCAAAAGCTTCAGCAACTGAAAAAGGCGAAGAATAAGCCGAAAAAATCAAAAAAATAAATGCCGACTAAATACATAAGTTAGCATTCAAGCGGTTTTCATGGGGGATAGTTTACATCAAGCGGAGCGGAAACAGTGCAGAAAAAACAAATAGTTACCCCACAACAATCTCTCCCAAAATCCCCAAAAAACATTCTAAAAAGCTTCAGTATAATGAGCTTAAACTTACTCAAAATACTGAAGCCTTATTTTTTTATTGCTTAAAATAATTATAAGACATTAGAGTTTATGGGCTTTTCACAGAACCTTTGAAATTTAAAGGTTTATAAATCAGAAGTTTTTGCGATAAACACTAAACTTTTGGCAAATGGCTGCAGAGCTTATACGTGCAAGTGATTTTGTGTTAAGATAAGTCATAAAGGAGCTGATAATATGATAAGACCAAAAAAGTTAAATAAAGGAGATAAAATTGCAGTAGTTAGTTTATCAAGAGGAATACTCGGTATGCCTTTTTGTAAGCATGAATTGGAAATTGGACTCCAAAGATTGAAAGATTTTGGGTTAATACCGGTTGTAATGCCTAATGCCCTGAAGGATATAAATTATCTTGAAAATCACCCTGAGGCAAAAGCCGCAGACTTAAAAATGGCATTTATGGACGATAGCATAAAAGGAATTATTTGTGCTATCGGTGGCGATGACACATACAGAACCATACCATATTTAATGGAAGATGCGAAATTTATAAATGCAGTTAAAACTTATCCGAAAATATTTATGGGTTTTTCTGATACAACAAATAATCACCTGATGTTTTATAAATTAGGGCTACAAACTTTTTATGGTCAAGCATTTCTTACAGATTTGGCTGAGCTTGATACTGAAATGGTTCCATATACTAAAAAATATTTTGAAAAGCTTTTTATGGACTCACACACTTATGAAATAACGTCAAGTCCGGTGTGGTATTTTGAAAGAGAAAATTTCGGACCCGAAGAAATCGGGAAACCAAGAAACTCACAGATTGAAAAACATGGTTTCGAAGTCTTAAATGGTAAGGGAAAAGTAATCGGAGAATTATATGGTGGATGCATTGAAAGTTTATATGATGCCTATACAGGCGAAAGACATGGAGATGATAATGAAATATACGCCAAATATAATCTATTACCGACTTTAGATGAGTGGAAAGAAAAAATATTATTTCTGGAAACTTCCGAAGAACAAATTTTTCCCAATAGACTAGAGCAAATCCTCATGACACTTAAGAACAATAAGATTTTGGAAAATGTAAAAGGTATCTTGGTAGGTAAACCGATGAATGAAAAGTATTACGAAGAATATAAGGAAGTTTATAGAAAGGTAGTTGCCAATTTAGATACTCCTGTTCTTTATAACGTAAATTTCGGTCATTCAATTCCAAGATGTATTATCCCTTATGGTGCTAAAGCGATTATTGACTGTGATAATAAAAAAATAACGGTTAATATTTAAGTTTTACAGACTAATACCAACGTATTTCAAAAAGGAATCACCACCGAATCCATACGTTCGGTGGATTTGTGTTTTGCATATTTTATTGTGAACATCGCACCAAAAAATTTGTTTTTTATAATTATCATCTACCGTGATGCTTTCTTACAATTCATGCGGTTTTGCTTGTATTTATGGTATAATATGAGTATGAAAGATTATACAAAAGTCGAGAGGAATAACCTATGCAAACACAACTTTCTTTTTACGATTTAAACATTGAACCTTATGAAAAAACGTTTGATAACGTCATTAAATTTCCTGTGAAAAATTCCTTTGGGATAATGGAAATTAAAAAACTGGATAAGCCGAAACCTAAACCTGCAGATTCAGTTAAAACGCTAGAGGAAATTGAAAAAATTAAAAAGTATTTTTTGGATAGGAAAGAGTATAGAAACTATTGCTTATTTATCATCGGGATTACAACAGGTTATCGCATAAGTGATTTATTAAGTTTAAAGTTTTCGAATTTTTTTGAAGATTATGAAACATGGAAACGAGAGATTGATATCGTAGAGCAAAAGACAAAAAAGAGAAGAACAATGCCAATTAGTGAAGGTATGAAAACCGCTATAAATCTATACATAAAAGGCAAAGGCGGATTTTTATTAGACGAATATCTTTTTAGAAGTCGAAAAGGCAAAAATAGCCCGATAGATAAATCAAGTGCAAGAAAAATTTTCGATAATATGGCAACAGACTTAAATCTTCCGTATCATTGCTCAACTCATTTTCTTAGAAAAACTTTTGCTTATTGGTTTTTGCAAGTTCATAAAAACGATATGTCAGCACTTGCTACCTTACAAGATATTCTGAATCATAGCTCCGAAAAAATGACATTAAAGTATTGCGGCATCGAAAAAGAAAGGAAAGAAACCATGCTAAAAAGTTTGGCTCAGTTATGGTAAAATTTAATAGTAGGATTAACAAAGGAGCGAAACAATGAAAGCGGCATTTTTAGATAGAGACGGAACGATAGTAAAAGATTACCCTGACAGAGAGTGGGCAAACATAAAAATTCCCGAATTTTTAGAGGGTTCAATAGAAGCCTTGAAGTATATACAAAATAAAGGCTTTGAAATAATCATAATAACAAATCAGTATTTAATCGGAGAGAAAATAATTACGCTAGAGGATTATCAAAGTTTTAACAATTTATTTCTAAAAACATTGAAGCGAAACGGTGTGGATATACTTGACGTTTTTTACTGCCCTCATGCAAGGAGTGAAAACTGCAAATGTATAAAGCCAAATCCGAGTCTTATAAATCAAGCGTTACATAAATATCCCGATATAGATTTAAAAGAGTCGTTTTACGTTGGAGATTCACTGTGCGATATGCAGCTTGCCAAAAGCTTTAATCTTATGTTTTATGGGATAAATTTACCATGTAAAAACCAAGTAAACGCTTTAAACCAAGTAAAAATATTTTTATAAAATTCATGTGTAGAAGGTGAATTATATGATACAAGCGGATTTTCATGTGCATACCAACTTTTCAAACGATTGTTCAGTGAGTGCCGAAATGCAAATAGAAAGTGCTATAAAACAAGGACTTAAATATATTTGCATCACAGATCACTGCGATATGCACTTATATTCTGATAAAAAGTATATCTTGAATATAAACGACTATTTTAATAAAATTAATACTCTTAAAGAAAAATACAAAGATAGAATAAATGTTCTTTGCGGTATTGAAATAGGTTTGCAGCCGAATTTGAAAGAAGCCATACAAAATAGCATCAGTGGCTATGATTTCGACTTTATAATCGGTTCATCACACGCAGTAAATAATGTAGATATTGGCTATAACCCTGATAAATATTTCGGCGGCAAAAGCGAAAAAGAAGCTTACAGAGAATATTTTGAATCGATACTTGAAAACGTAAAAACTTTTGATAATTACAATGTTTATGGGCATTTGGACTATGTTGTCAGATATGGGCCAAATAAAAATAAGCATTTTGATTTTAATGATTATAGGAACGTATTTGAGGAAATTTTAAGAACCATTATCAGAAACGGAAAAGGTATAGAAATAAATACTGCCGGACTTCGAAACAATTTAGGTTATCCGCACCCACACAAAGATATTTTGAAAATGTATAAAGATTTGGGCGGTAAAATAATTACCATCGGCAGCGATGCCCACCGCACAGAACACATAGGATATGGATTTCAAGACATACCCGAATTATTGAGAGAATTAGGTTTTAAATGCTATACTGTATTTGAAAGGCAGTTACCCAAATTTCTTGATTTATGAAAGGAAAAACTTACAATGCTAAATTTTGAAAGCGATTACACAGAAGGAGCACATCCAAAGATATTAGATAAGTTGATAAAAACAAACATGGAGAAGCTATCTGGGTATGGAGAGGATATTTACACAAAAAACGCAATAGAAAAAATAAAGAAATTAATAAAAAATCCAAGTGCAGAAGTGGGATTCCTTTGTGGTGGTACGCAAACTAATTTGATTGTAATAAAAAATGTTTTAAAACCATTCGAAGGAGTTATATCAGCCGATATGGGGCACATAAATACCCATGAAGCAGGAGCAATAGAAGCTACAGGGCATAAAGTTTTATCACTAAATAGTCATAACGGAAAAATAGACCCAAAAGAACTGGAAAACTATTTAAGCAATTTTTACAATGACCCAAATCATTCTCATGCGGTTTATCCCGGAACGGTTTATATTTCTCACCCTACAGAATGCGGAACTCTTTATACCAAAACTGAATTAGAAAATATACACAACACATGCAAGAATTATAACATTCCTTTATATTTGGACGGAGCGAGATTGGGTTATGGATTAATGAGTGATAGTACTGATGTAACGCTTGAAGATATTGCAGAATATACAGATATATTTTATATCGGAGGAACTAAAGTCGGGGCATTAATTGGCGAGGCATTAATATTTACAAATAAAAAAGTAGATCATCTTGTAACACGAATAAAGCAATCTGGAGGGCTGCTTGCAAAAGGACGACTACTTGGAATCCAATTTGATACTTTATTTACAGATAATTTGTATTTTGAAATATCAAAACATGCAATTCAAATGGCTAATTTACTGAAAAAGGGACTCCTTGAAAAAGGGTTCAAATTATACATAGATTCTCCTACAAATCAGCAGTTTGTCATCATCGAAAAAGATAGATACGAAAAATCAAAACAGTTTATAAAATCATGCTATTGGTGTAATTATGATGATAACAGTGTTGTTATAAGATTAGTTACGTCTTGGGCAACCAAAGAAGAAGATATAGCTGAGCTTTTGAATACTATATGATTGAATAAAATTACAAATAACAGGAGTTACAAAAGATACTATGAAAATAAAGGAATATTTATTGGGGATACTATTATTTTTGAGTTTGACCGTGGCAAGCACTGCATTTGCCACATGCGATACAACGCAATCCGTAAAAGTTAATGATAAAACCATGCACGCATGCATAAAGGGTTCGGGAGAAAAGACAATAGTTATGCTAAGTGGCTGGGGAACGGAAAATCCGATAGATGATTTTATGCCTTTGGCAGATAAGCTAAGTGACGAGTATAAAGTCGTAATTTTAGAATATTTTGGTTACGGGAAAAGCGATATAACTGAAGATGAGCGAACGAACGAAAACATAGTTAATGAGATCCGCTCTGCTTTAAATGAATTAGATATTAAACCACCTTACATACTGATGCCTCATTCAATGTCGGGGCTTTACAGTTTATATTATGCGGACAAACACCCGGATGAAGTTAAAGGAATAATCGGAATAGATATGTCTTTACCTCAAAATCAACTTGAGCGTTGGCAGAACGGCAGTTTTAAAAAACTATCATCAGAGGAATTAGACGGTGCGAATGTTTCAATCGTAAATCAATGGAACAGTTTTTATGATAATTCCAAAGAACTGGAAAATATTAAATATCCTGAAAATTTACCTGTACTTGCATTTTTGGCAACAGAGCAAGTTAATGCCGTAAATGATATGATAAAATCAGGAACCATGATAACCTCTTGGGAAGATATAAATAATAATATGATTACAAACTCTGATATCCAAAATATTAAAGTTTTAGAGGGTACACATTACTTGCACCACAAACAAGTGAACAAAATATCTGAACTCAGTAAAGAATTTATAAATAAAAAGTAAGTAAAAAAATTTATGAATAGAATAATTTTTCATATTGATGTAAATAGTGCGTTTCTTTCATGGGAGGCTGCAAA
>CAJLZR010000026.1 GCA_905211185.1 uncultured Oscillospiraceae bacterium
CCATAACTTTAAAAACTCTTTTATTAAAACTTGTAATTAAGTCGTTCGCGGAAATCTTAGAAAAAACACTTTTTGCAATATCGGGGTTATTAACAACAGACGAAATCAAGGATTCCTCTGCCGCCGATGCTCGTAAATTATTACGCTTATCGGGATTAATTTTATCGTTTAACGCTGATGTAAACTTCTCCACATTTTTAAATTCTTTTTTTCGCTCTTTCTTTTTCCTTTGTTTTAAATATTTTTCAATCTGAATCATAACAGAAGACTTACTGATGCCAACTTCTGAACTAACACGCATGGCATAAACTTCTCGTTCAATCGAGTTATTGCAAGAAGCTAAAATTTTGGCAGCCTCTGTAAGATATTCCACTTTATCTTCGTCATTTTCAAGATTATACCGCCCTTTTATGCCTGAAAGCTTGTACTCTATATCACTTTTAGAGTTTTCTATCAAATTTCTAAACTTGATTTCACCTTTTTCGCCTTGCGTGCGTATGTATTCATCAGGGTCTTTAGCTTTTGGAATAGTTACAACTTTAACTGCAACAGAATTATTTTTAAGCATCTCAATTGCTTTAGCAGCAGCTTTTTTACCGGGCTCATCGGAATCATAAGAAACAATAACTTCTTCGGCATTACGTGCTATAAGCTTAACCTGATTTGTCGTAAATGCCGTTCCGAGACCCGCCACGGCATTTGTAAATCCTGCCTGATGCAAAGTAATTACGTCCATATAACCTTCAGTAAGGATAAGACTATTTTTTCCGGATTTTTTTGCAAAGTTAAGGGCAAACAAATTGGAACTTTTTTTAAATACAGGGGTATCGGAAGTATTTATATACTTTGGAATATCATTTCCCATTGTCCGTGCACCGAACGCAACAACATTTCCTCTTACGTCTATTATCGGAAACATCAGGCGATTTCTAAATCTATCCACATAATGCCCGCTGCGTGATTTAAATGCCAGGTCCGCTAAAACCACATCTTCCATATTATAGCCTATTTTTTTAAAATAGTCCACAAGCGCATAACCGGATGGCGGAGAAAACCCAAGCCCAAAATGAGTAATCGTCTTGTTTTGAACACCACGAGTCGTTAAATATTTAAACGCTTTATTTTCTTTATCTTGGGCAAGGCATTTATGGTAAAACTTTGCCGACTCTCGATTAATTTTATATATCAGCAATTTTTTTTGGTGCTCCCGATTATCTTCATCGCTTATTTCAAAATCCATTCCTGCTCTTTCGGCAAGCTTTTGGACGGTTTCTATATAGTCATAATGCTCAATAAGGCGCAAAAAAGTAATAACATCTCCGCCTGCGCCACAGCCAAAACAATAAAATGACCCGTTTGAAGGATACACGCAAAACGAGGGCGTACGCTCGGAGTGGAACGGGCAAAGGCCCATTAAGTTTCTGCCCTTTTGCTGCAGATTTACGTATTCCCCTATTATTTCGCCTATATCATTTCTTGATTTTAATTCGCTTATAAAATCCTCTGAAAGAATCATTTTTTACCTCTTTAAAAACGGACTTTCTAGTTTAAGTTTGCAGATTTAGGAATAAAGATATCTTTAAACACACTAGTTGCAAATTTATCACTCATGCCCGCTATGTAATCACACACCGCACGGTTTAAACTTTCCTCTTTGGCAATATTTAAAAGATACCGGGGCATTTCTTCCGGGTGATTCATAAAATGATTATATAAAGATTCTATAATAAACGGCACTTTTGAATCTTCCGAAAAAGACTGTTTATTTAAGTAAACATGAGAGTACATAAATTCATGAAGATCATCAAACACGGTCCCTAAGCCATCGCTCATTTTAATATCTTTGCCCTCACTGTTTTCAACAATCGATTTGACCAATGTGTTAATTCTTTGCGAATACCTATTTCCAAAAGCTTCGGTAAATCGTAAAGGTATGTCATCAATCTTTAAAAGCCCCGCTCTTATGGTGTCCTCCATATCGTGATTAATATATGCAACTCTATCACAAAGTCTTACGACTCTACCTTCAGCCGTAAAGGCTTGCTCACCTTTGGTGTGGCAAACAATACCGTTTAGGACCTCTTTTGTAAGATTAAGCCCACGCCCGTCTTTTTCCAAACGTGAAAGCACACGAACGCTTTGGGTATAGTGTTTAAATCCGCCCTCACATAAATTATTAAGTGCACTCTCTCCGGCGTGGCCAAAAGGAGTATGACCTAAATCATGCCCAAGCGCAATGGCTTCCGTAAGATCTTCATTAAGTTTGAGCGCTCGTGCCACGTTTCTTGATATCTGCGCAACTTCAAGCGTATGAGTAAGGCGAGTTCTGTAATGATCCCCCTTAGGAGAAATAAAAACTTGAGTTTTATGTTTAAGCCTCCTAAAAGATTTACAGTGTATTATTCTGTCTCTATCCCTTTGATATTCCGTACGCAACTGACAAGGTTCTTCAAAAACTTCTCGCCCCAACGTTTTGGCGGAGCAAGACGCAAAGGGGCTAAGTATATCTAATTCCCTATTTTCTATTTCTTCTCTTATACAAGGCATAACCGAACACCGCCTTAAAAAATATTCATAAAATTATATACATTTATATCTATCTTCCAACAGCTTATAATTTAAGCAGTTTTGCAGTATCAGATCCAAATCCTCTTTTTTTACAAAAACGTCCAGTTTTATTTTATCTTGATACTCTGCGTTCTCTACCAAAGCTCCAATTTTGGAAAGAATATACGAAACCTTGTCATATTCCTTATATTCGGTATGAATTATAATATGCTTGCACAAAACGCACGTTTTTATTTCACTTTTTTTAAGTCCCCCGGCAGCGCCGGAGCCATACATTTTTCTAAGCCCCGAGCTACCGAGCAACACGCCTCCGAAATATCTTACAACAATTATTAAAATATTTTGCAAACCAAAGCTTTTGATTGCATTCATAACAGGGAGCCCCGCCGTGCCGGAAGGTTCCCCGTCATCGGAATATTTTTCTATGTTATTTTCAGCTAAACGATAAGCATAGACCCAGTGGCGAGCATCCCAATGCTTTGCTTTTATATCTTTTAAATTCTGCCGAACTTCATCTTCGCTATCTACCGAAAAGGCATATGAAATAAATTTAGAACGCTTTTCGGTTTCTTCAAATACCATACTTTTGGAAATGGTTTGATATTCCGGCAAAGCCATCACCCCACCACAACAATTACAACAATAGGCAACGCAAATCTGCGCCGCCTATTCCGTAAACAATCTTTGGCCGTCAGAAAGCAATCAATTGTTATTACTTTTAGCCATTTTTAAACGATTTTCAAATCTTGCCACACGTCCGCCTGTATCTACCAATTTTTGGTTACCGGTATAAAAAGGATGACATTTGGAACAAACTTCTACGCTGATGTTTGATTTTGTGGATCTTGTTTCAACAACGTTTCCGCAAGCACATCTGATTTCCGTCTTTTCGTAATTAGGATGAATTCCTTTTTGCACTGATTTTTCACCTCTCTAACAATCATATAACTTTAAACAACAGTCATACAGCTTATAATTATATCACAATTATTGCAATATGACAATAATTTTTAAAATCTTTATTTTTAAAAACATTATCAACCGAGTTTATTAAATTAGTTTATATAAATATTTTACCTGTTATGATGCGTTTTTGTAAAGTCTTTGAAAATAATTATAATTTATTGCAGTGTATCAATTTTAAATATATAATTAGATCTGGTGTGAAAATTTTGCACTGAAAAATAATTTTCGGGGGATTAATAAAATTATGCCAAACTTTTTTGAAAATTTGGGAGCACCAAAAGGACTTATAGAATCTATTTTAGTTTACGTGGTTGTAATCGGAGGTATTTATTTCCTGCTTTTTAGGCCTCAGCAAAAAAAGAGAAAACAAGAAGAAGAAATGAGAAAAGCTCTGACAATCGGCGATGAAGTCACAACAATCGGAGGAATAGTGGGGAGAATTATAAGCATTAAAAACGATTCAGATTTACTCGTCATCGAAAGCGGCACTGAAAAAATAAAAATCAAAAGTTGGGCCGTTGCAAACGTTGAAACAAAAAAAGAATAATGCGTTAAAAAAGTTTCCTCAAGCTTCTATACTTGGAGAAACTATTATTTTGCTTTAATCATATAAACTTTTTTCGATATTTTATTAGAAAAATTTAAAAAGTAACCATAATCTCTTCATTTTTCCAATCTGTTCTTCCTTTTTTCTTTCTTTGCAACTCTAATTTTACTTCTTCGCATCCTTCGAAACAAATTTAGGTAAAGCCAAATTAGACCATGATTTTACAGGATCCATAACTCCTCTTAGTCTTGGGTAGCCCTCCTTAGTAAAAGCTTTTATTAATTTGTCAACCTTCTCCAAAAAAGCCTTAAAAGCTGGCTCTAAAGTAGTAGTAACAACGTGATTCATTTTCTCACAATCTTTTTCCCCGCATTAATAACATGTTCTTCATACCTAACCGTAGCATTTGGCATAATAATCATCCTTTCTAAAAATAAAATTTTTAAAACTCAAATCTATTTCAAATTCAAGTTTGCGTTCATTATATATATTGTATATATATTGTCAAGCATTTTATAAAATTTAGTAAAAAATATTTTTGCACATAAAAACAGCTGCCACAGCGGCAACTGTTTTACTTATATTTATTATCTCAAAAATGTAAACTTAGCTCGATTCCCCAACTATAAATCTATGTAAGAAGTTTTTGGTGCGTTCATTTTGAGGATTTACAAGTATTTGCTCAGGTGTTCCCTCCTCACAAATAACGCCATCGTCCATAAACACTATCCTGTTCGAAACTTCTTTTGCAAATGCCATTTCATGCGTAACAATTATCATAGTCATATGAAGTTCCGTAAGGCTTTTCATAACTTTTAGCACCTCGCCGACCGTTTCAGGGTCAAGCGCCGAGGTCGGTTCATCAAATAAAAGCACTTCCGGATCCATAGCCAACGCACGGGCAATGGCAACTCTTTGTTTTTGTCCTCCCGAAAGCTGACGCGGTTTCGCATCCGCAAACTTTGCCATTTGAACTCTTTCCAAAAATTTTATAGCATTCTTTTTAGCGTCAACGTAATTCTTTTTTAGAACCTTAATTTGTCCAACGGTACAGTTTTCAAGCACATTTAAATTATTAAAAAGATTAAATTGCTGGAAAACCATTCCAACCTTCGAACGATACATATCAACATTGTAATTGTTTTTTAAAACATTTTCGCCTTTATATAAAATTTCGCCACTCGTCGGAATTTCAAGCAAATTTATGCATCGTAAAAATGTGGACTTTCCGGAGCCGGACGGCCCAATGATACAAGAAACATCGCCCTTATTTATGTTAAAATCCACGTTGTTTAAAACATTTATACCGCCGAAAGACTTACAAAGTTTATTAATTTTTATAATGTTATTTTCCATTTTTTTCATCACCCGGCTTTTTAGCAAAAATAATTGGCATAGTTGAAGAAACGTGTATGAAATCTTTTGGTCCATCCATACGTTTTTCAAGGCGTTTTAAGAGCCTTGTTACCACAAGGGTCAAAACAAAGTATATGACCGCCGCAACAAGAAATGTTTCATACGTACGAAGTATCGCGCCTTTAATGGATTTTGTAACAAAGAAAAGTTCGGTAACCGATATAACGTTCAAAACAGAGGTGTCTTTAATATTTATGATAAATTCATTTCCCGTAGCGGGCAGAATATTTCTTATGGTTTGCGGAAGAATTATGTGCCACATTGCTTGCCCATGGCTCATACCAATTGCCTTGGCGGCTTCCATTTGACCCGGATCCACGCTTTCGATGCCGCCTCTTACAACTTCTACCATGTATGCACCCGTATTTATTGAAACAATAAGCATACCGGCAACTGTGGGGCTAAAATCTATACTAAAGAACTCTTGCATACCAAAATATATTATAATGGCCTGAACCATCATCGGTGTCCCACGGAAAACTTCAACGTAGCAAGTGATAATAAAATTAACTATCTTCATAAAAAAGTTTTTTATTTTATTTCTTGAGGGCGGTATTTTCTTAACTGACCCCAAAGCAAGGCCAATCAAAAATCCTATAACAGTACCCGTAAGAGAAATCAGTAAAGTGGTTACTATTCCTCTTAAAAACCAAGTTCCGTAGTGGTTCAGTATATAAACAATCCATTCAAAAAACGTTTTTTCCATAGTATTTAAATTACACCCCCGATTAATTAGCGGCCGCCGG
Organism: uncultured Oscillospiraceae bacterium; assembly: GCA_905211185.1. The sequence continues at coordinate 6,244 of CAJLZR010000026.1, forward strand.
CTGGGAGGCCACGGCTTTTCTCATTAGCTCTTCTCTATCTTCTAAGCTTATGCTTTTAAGAACTTTATTAATTTGCTCTCTTAGAAAACTTCCTTTTTTGAGTCCAATCGCTATAGCAACATCATCTTGAGAAAAATTAAATCCTTTTCCTTTTTCAAAATCTATATATGTAAGCGAAGGATTGGTGTAAACCGCAACCATAGCAGCAGGTTTTTCACTAACGTATCCATCTATTTTCCCTGCCGTCACAGCCGAAATCATAGCGGAAAAATCTTCCATAGCGGTTTGCTTATTAACATTTGGTATCTGATCAATAAGATTATAATGAACCGTACTAAGCTGACCGGTAATCTTTGCGCCGTTTAACTCCATAAAACTTTTTGCACCTGAATATGCAGAATCTTTTTTCGTTACCACTACTATATCGGAATCGTAATAGTTATCCGTAAAATCTATCGTCTGCTTGCGTTCTTCTGTTGCGGACATACCCGCAATTATTGCGTCTATCTTACCCGAAGTTAAGGCAGGCAATAATCCGTCCCAATCAACTTTTACAATTTCAAGTTCTTTATCAAGCGCCTGAGCTATCCTTTTTGCCATATAAACATCATATCCGCAGGCATACCAACCGCCGGGAATCCCAATCGCACCATTTGAGTTGTTCGGCTGAATCCAGTTAAACGGAGCATACGCACACTCCATTCCAACTCTAAATTTTTCTTTATTGTTTTGAGGACTATCAGAACCACAGCCCGAGAAAAGCACAGCCAAAACTATGGCAAAAGCACTAATTTTCAGAAAATTAAAAAACTTTTTCATTCTACTTTTACATCCCTTTCGATATACAATTTACACCAAACGAACAATTTGCGCAACCCCTGATTTTTAGTTGCGCAAAAATCTTTCATTCAAATATAAAATTTATATATCTTAAAAAATGCATCAACTATTCTTCGCATCCGCAATCGGGGCAACAATCATCATCGCAACCGCAATCAGCGCCGCATCTGCACTCGCTTTCATCACTCAAGCTAAACTCTAAGCGATGGCCGCAACGTGGGCAATCCATATCTTCGTCAAGCAAAGTTTCTTCTGCCAAACAAATTTTTTCTCCACATTCGGGGCACATAACTTCATAGTAGTTTTCGTCGTCATGGCAACCGCATGTGCAACTATCGTCACAATCGCCATCACATCCGCAGCAGCTATCCTTGCCAAAGACTTCATCTTCAACCGTTGCTAAATCTTCATCTAATAAATCCATTTGATCATAAAGACCATCTACATTTTTTTCCAGCTTATTAAAAGATTCCGAGGCTTCTTCCATCCAACCAAGCATAGCTTTTAATAGTTTTGTTTCTTTCTTGGTTTCATCAAGTTCCATACCTTCTATTAGACCCTTTATATAAGATGCTTTTTCATTAATGTTCATTTTGCTTTCCTCCAAAATTTTATTACTCAGTATTAATTATCGACTAAGCGCGTTCGAGATATTCGCCCGTTCTTGTGTCAATTCTAATCATGTCGCCTTCTTCTATAAATAAAGGCACTTTTATTTCCGCACCGGTTTCCAGTTTTGCGGGTTTTGTCGCATTTGTCGCAGTATCGCCTTTAAATCCGGCTTCCGTATCGATAACCAAAAGTTCTACAAATAGCGGCGGCTCAACTCCAAAAACGCTGCCTTTATAGGAAAGAACTTTACATACCATATTCTCTTTAACAAATTTAAAATTGCTACCCAAAACAGATGCATTAATCGGAATTTGCTCAAAAGTTTCATTATCCATAAAATAGTAAAGGTCGCCATCGCTGTATAAGTACTGCATTTCGCGTCTTTCTATAAAAGCTTCTTGATATTTATCGCTCGGATTGAAAGTGCGCTCCGTTACCGCTCCGGTCATAACATTTTTAATTTTTGCTCTTACAAAAGCCGCTCCTTTACCGGGTTTAACGTGCTGAAATTCAACGATTGTAACAACATTTCCGTCCATTTCGAAAGTGGAACCATTTCTAAAATCTCCTGCTGATAACATAATAGCCCTCCTGTTAATATAGTTTTATAAAAACAAATATGTATTTATATAACTTCGAGAATATATATTCGGCACACATAAAAGTATATCCGAATATTAAACTGGTTGCAATAGTCAAAACAAGGATTTTAATTAAAACAAAAAGCACGACCAACTTTGCGCATTTGGCCATGCTTAAAATTTGTTGTTTAAGTTACTCCTCGTCCACTTCTTTTACGGATTTTTTTGCTTTGCAGTCATCACAAACTTGCGGACCGCATGCATAACAAGAACCAGGC
>CAJLZR010000027.1 GCA_905211185.1 uncultured Oscillospiraceae bacterium
TCTTCGGTAATTATCTTAGATTTCTTTTCAGTACCAATCGAAACCTTTACGGTTGCTTCTTCCACCTCAGCTTTTGTTATGGCCGAAAGCTTTCTTTTGGCAGCTAAAATAGCTGACTCATTCATTAAGTTTTCAAGATCCGCTCCGGTAAAACCGATTGTTGTCTTTGCTATGTTTTTAAGGTTAACGTCTGCAGCCAACGGCTTACCTTTGGAATGCACTTTTAAAATTTCTTCACGGCCCTTTGAGTCGGGGTATCCTACAACCACTTTCCTATCAAATCTTCCCGGGCGTGTTAACGCATGATCAAGAATATCCGCCCTATTAGTAGCCGCAATAACTATTATTCCTTCATTTACGCCAAAACCATCCATTTCCACAAGGAGTTGGTTAAGCGTCTGTTCTCTTTCGTCATGTCCTCCGCCAAGGCCTGCCCCTCTTTGGCGGCCTACGGCATCAATCTCATCTATAAATATTACGCATGGCAAATTTTTCTTTGCTTGAGCAAAAAGATCCCTGACTCTTGACGCTCCAACGCCAACAAACATTTCCACAAAATCCGAACCGGACATCGAAAAAAACGGAACCCCCGCTTCTCCTGCCACAGCTCTTGCCAACAAAGTTTTTCCCGTTCCGGGAGGGCCGACCAATAAAACGCCCTTTGGTATTCTTGCTCCTAAATTCAAATATTTCTGTGGTTTTTTAAGAAAATCAACAATTTCCGCAAGTTCCTCTTTTTCTTCGTCCGCTCCCGCAACATCGGCAAATACTGCTTTTCGTTTTTCTTCCGCCAAATTCTTTGCTTTTGCCTTTCCAAATCCCATTTGCCGCTCCGGATCATTCATAATGGAAACTTTTCTTAAAAACAGCCACATAACAAATCCAAGAGCCAAAATAGGCAGAAAAACAGACGCCAATACGCCCAAAATCCACGACATATCATTGCCTTTAATAAGGTTATAAACCATCGGGGCATCGGGGTTTTCATTATTATATTCCGTAATATAATCTTTTATATCCGTATAAATCAAATTAACGCTCGGCGCTGTATAATAAACTGTTTCTCCGCTTTTTAAAGTTATTTCCATATCACCGGAACTTAAATTCATTTCGTATTTGGTTACCTGATGATTTTTAAAACTATTTACTATCTCAGAATAATTATATGTTTTGGAAGGCGTCATAAAGCTCGTTGCCGCGTGAATACCCAATACAATCATTACCAAAACAAGAAAAGCAATTATATTTTTTGTCTGCCTATATCTGTTATCCACTTTTAAAACTCACTCCTACTCTTTAGAAAATTTTATTCGGCATATTTTGAATCAAGAACCCTCACAAAAGGCAAGTTCCTATATCTTTCATTGTAATCAAAGCCATAACCTATAACAAATTTATCTTTTGGAATTTTTGCTCCAACGTAATCTGCTTGTATACTCTTTATTTTTCTTGATTCGGGCTTATCAAGTAAGGTGCATATTTTAAGACTATTTGGATTGCGTTCTTTTAATAATTTAACAACATAATCGAGCGTAAAACCGCTTTCAAGAATGTCCTCAATAATTAAAACGTCCCAGCCGGTTATATCGTTTCTCAAATCCTTGTTTATCTTACCTGTTCCGCTCGTTTGCGTGCCGACATAGCTGCTCGCTTCCATAAAATCGATATTACAGGGAATTTTTATTTCTCTGATAAGATCAGCCATAAACAATATGGCGCCCTTGAGCATTCCAATAAGCACCAATTTTCTGCCCTCATAATCTTTGCTTATTTGCTCACCTAACCTTTTGCAAATTGCTTTAAGATCTTCTTCGTTAAAAAGTACTTCCTCAACAAAATCCATCATCTAAGTTTATCTCCTTATAAATAATCGCAACTTTTTTTGTTTCCTTGCTTGGTGCATATCCTTTTGAAACTCCCACCCCATCTAGCCATAACACTTCATTTTTATGTGCTATAAGGGGCACTTTATCTCTTGCGTTTTCGGGAATTTTTAATTCATTCATTAATTTTTTTACGGTTTTTGTAATATTACGGTTAGAAAAACAAAACCTATCCCCCACTTTGCGATTTCTTATTACTGCACTGCAGGGGATTTTTTCAAAATCCAAAATATTCTTAGCACAAAACCTATTTTTTTCTTTCAAATATTCTGAAATAGGCTTAACTTTTATTATGATATTTGTTTTTATCTCTGTCAAGAATACTTTTTCGGAAAATGGATATTCCCACACCGATTTATCCTCTGTTTTATTCCTCTTTTTCACCTTTAGAATATTATTTTTGCAAGCTATCTTTAGATTATTCGGCAAATTAACCTCAAGGCCACCTTCTAAAAGCGACTTTGTAAGTTCTATATACCGACCACGCACCAGATTTTTAACATTACCACCTATAATTTTAGCTATGACTCTATCTTTTATTGCTGCGGGCAAATTCTTTATTTTTTCTGCATCAAATTCGTTTTCGTTTTCAAGCTTTACCGTACTTAATTTTTCTTCTGCCAAGGAATTCAAATATTTCTCGTCTTGATTGAAAAAGACCAAGCTTTTTTCGAGCGTATTTTCGAAGTTTTTATTAATTTTTTTAAGATTTGGAATTATATCAAGGCGAATTTTATTTCTGGTATAATCTCTTTGAAAATTTGTACTGTCATTTACATAATTTAAATTATTAACTCTGCAGTATTCTTCTACGTCCTCCCTCGTAATCCCAATAAGAGGGCGGATAATATTATCTCGCACAGGCGGAATTCCGCAAAGCCCCTTTAAAGAAGTGCCCCTTGCAAGATTAAAAATTAAAGTTTCACAGCTATCAGAAAGAGTATGTGCCGTTGCTATTTTTGAAATAGCATTATAAGAATTATCTTTTGCAATCATATCAAATATCTCATATCTTGCTTTTCTTCCTGCCTCTTCAAGCCCAATTTTATTACTTTCGGCAAGTTTAAAAACATCAATTTTCTTAACCGTTAATTTTATCCCATGCTCCTTACAAAACTTTTTTACAAAATGCTCATCACGCTCTGCTTCTTTCCCGCGCAATCCATGGTTTACGTGAACGGCTTCTACCTTAAATTTCTTATTTTTTTCGCTTGCAAAAAAATATAAAAAATGCAAAAGAGTAACTGAATCCGCACCTCCCGAAACACCGACAATCACCCTTTGCACATCTTTTAACATACCATAAGTCTTTATAGTTTCGTTTACATTACTTAAAATCTCATCATAAGACTTAGTACTCACTGCGCCTTACCTCCTGCGCCGTAAAACGCATAAACTCACCTTGCCAATGAAGCGGCACGGAACGAGTTTCACCGTGTCTATTTTTGGCAACAATACATTCTCCGCTGTTTTTATCTTGGTTTTCGTCAATCTCTCCGGATTCATAATATCCTTCACGATACAAAAATAAAACTATATCTGCGTCTTGCTCAATAGAACCCGAATCTCTTAAATCTGAAAGCACGGGCTTGTGGTCGGTTCTCTGTTCGCTTGCCCTTGAAAGCTGTGAAAGTGTTAAAACCGGGACATCAAGCTCTTTTGCCATAATTTTCAAATTTCTGGTAATTTCCGAAATTTCTTGAACTCTGTTATCAATTCTCCTGGCGCTGGACATCAGCTGCAGATAATCTATTATTACCAAATCGAAATTTCCCAGCCGCCTAATCTTTGCCTTCATTTCGGGAATCGTAATTCCGGGAGTATCATCTATATATATTGGAGATTTTGAAACCAAATCCCCGGCTTCAATCAAGCGTTCCCACTCTTTATCGCTCAGTTTCCCCATTCTTAAATTCTGACCGGGAATTTGCCCTTTAGTTGAAAGTATTCTGGAAACAAGCTGCTCTTTGGACATTTCGAGTGAGAAAAATGCCACTTTCTTTTCTTTATTGATTGCAACGTTTTCGGCAATATTTAAGGCAAAACTCGTTTTTCCCATACCCGGTCTTGCCGCCAAAAGAATAAGATCACTTTTGTTAAGCCCCATTATTACTCTATCTAAATCTTTGATACCTGTGGGCACACCCAAATATTCATCCGCATTTTGGGAATTAATCATATCCAATCGGTCAAAAGCTTGCACAACTATCTCATTTACTTTTTGAAGCCCACGAACGTCTTTTCCTCTGCGAATATCAAATATTTTTTGCTCGGCAGAGTTTAAAAGTTCGGTTGCATCTACCTCTCCGCCGGACGCATCATCAATAATTTCTTTTGCCGTATCTACCAAAACTCTTACATTATATTTATCCCTTACTATATCGGCATAAAACTCAACATTCGAAACAGTAGGGACAATTTGCGCAAGTTTTAAAAGATACTCTTTAAAATGTGAATGATCAAGTTCATCATTAGTTTTTATTTTATCGAGTACCGTTATATAATCTATCGGCATGCCAATTGTAAACATATCAAGCATAGTAGAATAAATAATTTTGTGGTTGGCAAGATAAAAATAATCGGCGTGGACTAAAATATCGGCAACTTTATTCATGCATGCAGAATCTATCAGTATAGACCCCAAAACAGATTGCTCCGCTTCCAAGCTATACTGCAATTTCCCCGCACCTATTGATGCTCCAAAATCGTTATTTGCCTCCATTTACTTCCTCCGCCTTATTTAAAACATATTCTAAATTTTAAATCAATTAAATTTTGCCTTTTTTCCAGCACTTATGGCAAAGAGTTACGTACTTTTCTTCTCCGCCTATATCTATTATGTTGCCCTCATAAATTATATTTTCGCCTATGTAACGCGCATTAACAACCGCTTTCGTTTCGCATTTGCTGCACATAGACTGGATTTCCCTTATGGTATCGCAAACCTCTATTATTCTTCTGCTTCCTTCAAAGAGTCTGCCCGTATAATTATTTTTAAGCCCATAGCACATAACCATTATTCCGTTATCCGCCATTTCGCGGAGCTCATCAACTTGCGGTTCCGTTAAAAACTGCGCTTCATCAACCATAACTATATCAAACGGCCCCTCTTTGGAAAGTACGCTTTCAACAGTTTGCTGAGTATCTAAGTAAAACGCCTCACTTGAAAGACCAATCCTAGATTTAATTAAAGTTTTGCCATAGCGAGTATCTAAACTTGGTTTTAAAAGCGCAACTTTTCTTCCGCGTTCTTCAAAGTTAAACTTTTTCATAAGTGCATTTGCTGTTTTGCTAGACCCCATAACGCCGTAATAAAAATACATTTTCACGATTATTTCACTTCTCTTATTTAAAATTTTTAGAGCATGAATTACAGTATACCATAATTTTTTTACCATGAAAACAAGTATATATATTTAATTTAGTCAAGGGCTTGACAATATATTTTTGTTTACATAAAATAAAGCCAGCGAAAATGTTAGGTGGCTAATATATGAAAAACCGCTCAAAATACTGTAAAATCCTTTTTGCACTGCTTTTACCGCCTCTTCTAATTTTTACACAAATAAATTTAGTAGCCGACCAGCTCCTTGATCCGCCTATTTGCTTAAAAAACGGTGCCGGCATAAATAAACCGGAAAATAATGAGATAGAAGAGTTAAAGGTAGATTGTGCATTTTCTATCGGCGGATGGTGTATATGTGCGCAGTACTTACAAAATAATAATTTAAGAAAAACAGCTTCTCCACTTGATTGGGTCAGAAGGTGTTCCTTAGATGCGGTTGCAAATTTATTTGAAACGAAATTCAAGTATTTTTTTACCAATATTTCGGTCGTTAATAAAAAGAACGAACACGGTATGCGAACCATATACGATATGAAAAACCATATAGAATCCATACATTATATGCCCTATGACGTACCGTTTGACCAAGCCTGCCAAGAATTTAGAGAAAAAATGCAAAAAAGAGCTAAAAAGATAGATACCATACTTTCAAACTCCGAATCCGTGCTACTGCTAAATTGCCGAAATAATCCCGAAACAATCGATAAAGACAGCACAGACGCTGAACTTAAAAAATTTGCAAAAAGGTTTTCCAAGATATACCCAAATTTGAAAAAAATATATTTAGTTGATATTCATAATGATGGCAGCATGCAAATACATAAAAAAATTATATATCAAAACAGGAAAATCAAAATCATACAGTATAGATTTAAAAATATAGACAGGCAAAACTTCTACCCCATATGGCTGGGAAATCAAGCGGCTTGGGGCGAAATCATGAAACACATAAGTCTTACAAATCCAAATACATGCTACAATTAAAACACAAATGCTAAATATCACAAAATTAAATATACAAAAAATAGCCGTGAATCATCTATCTTTTTTTACAAAGACAAATGGTTCACGGCAAATTATGTAAACCCTAACAAAATATAAACTAAAAAAGCCTTTCCAACCGACTTTCAAGTCTATCTAAAAGTCTGTGTGATTTTTCCAAAAACATCGTCCTATCTTCACTATAATCTTCAATTGCGCGGCGGATATCTTCATTCATCTCTAATCTGCTTTGAAAAGCACGACTAAAGCTTTCAAAATTTACTTTATCACGTCTATAAGCCTTCGGGCTCCTTTTAAGCAAAAAACATGGAACAAAATTATGATGTTTCAAAGGCGTGAACGTTGAACCATAATTTTCACGAGCAAAAGCGGATATACATTTAAATATTCTTTGGTATATGCACTCAAATATTTTATACACTTTCTTGCGCTGCAAATATTTAAGCTCCTTGCAGTGCCTAGAGTTTACGTGGATATGCAAAATATATAACTTGGATACATCTAAAATGCGTTTGGTTGACCTGGGCGGAGTAACCGTCATTATTGGAACTTTGTATTTAACAGAATTTATCGGTAAATGGCAACCAAAAAGTAAAGCGCAGGATAAACTGCCTACTAAAATCTTTTTAGTTAATTCCATAAACATCTCCCAAAGCCAAAAATAGTTTTTCTTACTTTTGACATCGCAATAAGCCAACAACAAATTAAAAATATCATCCTACTATCAACTTCATATTTGCTTCCACATCTGCAAATAACTTGATTTTTATATCATAAACTCCGGGCGACTTAATATTACCATTTTCAATGCCTTCAAAGAATATTTTCTTTTTGTCTACGTTTACGAGATAAACCTCATTTATTTTTTCCGCAACAGCCTTGCTCGTAACCGCTCCATATAATTTGCCGTTTTCCCCATGCTTTAAATTGAGTGTAACCGATTTGCCGCTGATTTGATTTGCAATATTTACCGCCTCTTGCCTATCGGCTTCCTTATGGTAATTTTTTGCATTTATTGCATCTTGCAATTCTTTTTTGGATTGATTATTCATAACCTTTGCCAATTTTTTAGGCAGCAAAAAGTTGTTCGCATAGCCATCCGAAACTTTAACCACATCTCCTTTTTTGCCATGCTTGGGAACATCTTGCATTAAAATTACTTCCATTACACAATCTCCATTCTAAATTTATTTTGATTTTATATCATTTAATTTTTCTTTGATAACCTTAATAAGCCTCGCTTCAACATCATCAAACGAAGCATCGGAAACTTCCGCTGCAGCCATAGTTTGATGTCCGCCAAGCGCTTCCATTACCAGCTGCACGTTTACATCCCCTAATGAACGTGCGGAAATATTAATTTTTCCATCGCTTTCAAAAAGCACGAAAGATGCCTTTATATTCTTTAAGTTTAAAAGCTCGTCTGCTGCCTGCGAACACGCTATTCGAACATTATTTTTAAAATCGGACTTTTCAAGCTTTGCAATTACAAAATTTTCAAAAACACGTGAGTTTGCTATCACTTGGCACTTAAGCTTATACATATCTATGGAACTTCCGAACATCTTTTTTACTTCCGCATTTTCAGCACCCTTTTTCTTAAGATATGCAGCCGCTTCAAACGTTCTTATACCGGTCTTTAAAGTGAAATTCTTGGTATCGAGCATAATGCCTGCGAGCAAACACTCCGCTTCCGCTTTTTTAAGATGACCATCAAACATGTATTGTACCATTTCCGCCACCATTTCACAAGTAGATGACGCGAAGGGTTCATGAAAGAATACCGCAGCATTATCAATTTTATCCACAGTCATTCGATGATGATCAATTACCGCAACATTATTTATCTTTGAATATAAATCCGCACTTTCCAAAAATTTAAGCGAATGAGTATCCACAATAATCAATAGGGAATTAGGTGTAACCATCGAAATCGATTGATGCGGCGATATAAAAATTTTATCCGAACTGAATTTTTCAAGATGTTCTATCGCCAATCCCGCCAAAGATTGCGATTTATCCACCACAACATAAGCTTTTTTCTTCTTTACCCTTGCACATATACTCCAAAGCGCCGCCGCTGAACCTATACTATCAAAGTCTGAATATTTGTGACCCATAATAAACACGGTATCGCTTTCTCGTATTTTTTCAAGAAGCGTCATTGCAACAACACGTGTTTTTACTTTACTGCGTTTTTCTATGCCTTGGGACGTTCCGCCAAAAAATTCATACGAATTTTTCTTTTTTATGGTTACTTGATCTCCTCCTCGACCAAGCGACATGTTAAGTGCATTTTTTGCCCCCATCGCCGCTGC
>CAJLZR010000028.1 GCA_905211185.1 uncultured Oscillospiraceae bacterium
ATTCCCGCAATCTCCCAATGGCCGATAATCGTATCTTTTCCGTTAGATACCTCTTTCATTTTGGCAAAAGAAGCCGTTGGATTTTCGTAACTTTTTGCGTAATCCATACCGTCAATATTAAAAAGTCCCATTTTTTCCATATTTGGCATATTAAAGTTTTTGTTATTAAAACACGCTTTCATCGTGTTACTGCCGGCATCACCATACTTATCGGCATCCGGCATTTCGCCAATTCCAACACTATCGAGAACTATTAAAAAAACTCTTTTCATAAACATACCTCGCAATATTTTATATTGTTAAAGCTTGAGTTGTTCACAACTTTCATCGCTTGAGGAAGGAAGTTTTCCTGCAGACGGAATATTTTTTGCACGGTAGACGGAATAATTTACGAACATGCCATCTTTATATTCCTCCGCCGAAATCACTCTATGGCCTTTCTTTTGCCTCATAACCGCAACGCCTTGCGTACTTTTAGATTGCTTAATATTAACAAGTGCGCTATCAAAAATCAAAATTTTACCTGATGAGGAAGTTAAAATAAAATCCTTATCTGCATGCTCATACAAAACACAAATTAATTCATCATTGGCGCTATATGCATTTATAAGCTTTTTGCGGTTTGTTTTTGTATAATACGCTTTCATATCAACTTTCGCAACTTTTCCGCTCTTATAAAAAAACATTGCAAATCCGCTGTAATCATTGGTAACAACCATACATATAACTTTTTCGCCTTTTTCAAGTTCCAAAAACGCAGGTAAATACTCCCCGATATTACTGGATTTCGTATCACCAAATGAATACCCTCTTGATTTATATACTTGGCACTTATCGGTAAAAAACAAAAGCTCAGAGCGATTTGAACCTTGTATTTCGGCTATTATCTCATCATCACTTTTTAGTTTTTGCTCAGAATTCATCTTAAGCGATTGAGATGTTATTTTTTTGAAATATCCTTCTTTTGTTAGAAAAAACGTTACAGCATAATCCGAAACTATCTCTTTTTCCTCGTAAACATCTATATTTTCCGCTTTTACTATATCGCTTTTACGTGATTCGGAATAATTTTTAGAAACTTCCTTTAGCTCTGCAACGATTATATCGTAAATCTTTTTTTTTTCAGAAAGTATATTTTCAAGTTCTTTTATGTCAGATTTTAAACTTTCAATTTCACTCGTGCGCTTTAATATATATTCCCTGTTTAAATGTCTTAACTTTATTTCGGCCACAAATTCAGCTTGAGTTTCATTAATTTCAAAACCGCTCATTAAATTTGGAACAACCATACATTCTTCTTCGGTTTTACGAATTATTGCTATAGCTTTATCAATATCAACAAGTATTTTTTCAAGACCCTCAAGAAGATGAAGTTTATCCTTCTTTTTAGCTAAATCAAATGCCGTTCTTCTTCTTATGCACTCAGACCTAAAAGCAAGCCATTCATCAAGTATCTCTTTAATACCCATAACCTTGGGAGTTCCGCCGACTAAAATATTAAAATTGCAAGAAAACGTATCCTCAAGCGATGTCAGCCTAAATAGCTTTGCCATGAGTTTATCAGGGTCGGTACCTCTTTTTAAATCGATCGTGATTTTAAGTCCATCGAGCCCCGTTTCGTCACGAATATCCGAAATTTCACGAACTTTTCCGAGTTTTGAAAGCTCAACCACTTTTTCAATTATCAATTCACTCGTGGTGGTAGGAGGAATATTTAATATATCTATACAATTATATTTTTTATCGTAAATATATTTTGCACGTACCTTTATGCCGCCCCGTCCGGTTTTGTAAATTTCGTTAATTTTATCTTTATCATAAATTATTTCTCCTCCGCCGGGAAAGTCGGGCGCAATAAGAGTCGAAGATACATCATGCTCATTATTTTTAATGTATGCAATAGCCGTATCGCACACTTCTTTTAAATTAAAAGGACAAATGGAACTTGCCATTCCGACCGCTATTCCCGTATTCGAATTAACTAAAACAGACGGAAACGTACACGGAAGCAGCGACGGCTCTTCCAAAGTATTATCATAGTTCGGAACAAAATCAACGGTATCTTTATCTATATCCTTAAAAAGCTCTTTGCAAATATTCTCGAGCTTTGCCTCCGTATATCTTGATGCCGCACACGCCATATCTCTTGAATAAAACTTACCAAAATTACCTTTTGAATCAACATAAGGGTGCAAAAGCGCTTCATATCCCCTGCTCATACGAACCATGGTATCGTAAATGGCGCTATCACCATGCGGGTTTAGCTTCATGGTTTGGCCTACTATATTTGCAGATTTAGTGCGAGTGCTGCCAAGCAGTCCCATTTTATACATGGTAAAAAGCAATTTTCTATGTGAAGGCTTAAAGCCGTCTATTTCAGGTATTGCGCGCGAAGTAATAACGCTCATGGCATAGGGCATGTAGTTTTTTTCAAGTGTATCGGTTATGCCTTCCTCCACGACTTTACCTGCATTATATATAAATCCGTTAACACCGGATGAATTTGCCGTACTTTCTTTAGATTTTTTTCGTTTGATTGCCAACTTAACTTCACCTCCAAAATTAACTTATATCCAAATTATCAACATAAAGATGACCTGTTTCAATAATATGTTCTTTTCTTCCCGCCAAGTCATCACCGAGTAAAATATCAAAAACACGAGAAGTTTCCTCGGCATCTTCAGGCACAACTTTAATAAGCCTACGTGTTTTAGGGTTCATGGTGGTAAAATTCATCATATCGGGCTCGTTTTCGCCAAGTCCTTTAGAGCGCTGAATGGTATACTTTTCATTACCTATTTTTTTAATAAAATCTTCTTTTTCAGACTCATTATAAGCAAAATAAGTCTCGCTTTTGGTATTAATTTCATAAAGAGGAGATTCCGCAATAAAAACCTTGCCAACCTCAATTAATTTAGGAACAAGCCTATAGAGCATCGTAAGTAAGAGTGTACGAATTTGAAATCCATCTACGTCCGCATCGGTGCAAAGTATCACTTTATTCCATTTTAAAGAGTCAAGATTAAAAGAAGATAAATCCTTGGAAGCCTTACCGGTCTTAACTTCCACTCCGCAACCTAAAACTCTTACCAAATCCGTTATAATTTCACTTTTAAAAATCCTACCATAATCGGATTTTAAGCAATTAAGAATTTTACCTTTTATTGGAATTATCGCTTGGAAATTTGGGTCTCTTGCTTGTTTACAGGCACCCAAAGCCGAATCGCCCTCAACAATAAATAGCTCTCTTTCGTCAACGTCTTTGCTTCTGCAATCCACGAATTTGGCAACTCTGCTCGCCATATCCATACTGCCGGTTAGTTTTTTCTTTAGATTAAGACGCGTTTTTTCGGCATCTTCACGGCTACGTTTATTTATTAAAACTTGATTTGCTATTTTTTCCGCATCGTCGGGGTTTTCTATAAAGTAAACCTCCAAATGACGCTTTATCATCTGGGTAAGAGCTTCTTGAATACCTTTGTTTGTTATTGATTTTTTGGTTTGATTTTCGTAAGAGGTAACGGTTGAAAAAGAAGATATAATAACAACCAAGGAATCTTCTATATCCGAAAAACTAATTTTACTTTCGTTTTTATTATACTTACCATTTTGTTTAAGATATGAATCAATCTGCGAAACAAAAGCGCTTTTAACGGCCTTTTCAGGCGCTCCGCCATGCTCTAAATAGCTTGAGTTATGGTAATACTCGAGCAAATTTATCTTGTTTGAAAACGCGACCGCAACCTGAGCTTTAAGTTTATAAAAAGGCTTATCTTCCCGATCTTTGACTTTAGTTTCAAGTTCCCAATTTTGAACAGGCGTTAAATAATCCTCGCCCAAAATTTCATTTGCATAATCGGAAACACCATTTTGATAGAAAAATTCCTGTTCTTTGGTTCCGTCTATATCTTGATATTTTAAAATAAATTTTATGCCGGAATTTACAACAGCTTGACGTTTTAAAACATCGGCAAAGTATTCATAAGGAACCGTGATATCCGTAAAAACCTCCAAATCAGGTTTCCATTTTATCTTAGAACCCGTATTTTTACGTTTATATTCTTCTTTTTGTAGTCCGCCTATATTCTTACCTTTTTCAAAATGAAGTTTATAAAGAAAACCATCACGCTTAATTTCAACGTCCATATACTCGGAAGCATACTGAGTCGAACAAAGTCCAAGGCCGTTAAGTCCCAGTGAATACTCATAACTTTGCTGATTTAGGGTGTTGTACTTGCCGCCCGCATAAAGTTCACAAAACAAAAGCTCCCAGTTGAATTTTTCTTCCTTACTGTTATAATCAACGGGAATTCCTCTGCCCTGATCTTCAATTTCAATGGAATTATCGATAAATCTTGTAACTTTTATTATATTTCCGTGGCCTTCCCTAGCCTCGTCAATGGAATTCGAAAGTATCTCAAAAATAGAATGCTCGCAGCCCTCAAGCCCATCCGAGCCAAAAATAACTCCCGGGCGTTTGCGAACCCTATCCGCTCCTTTTAAAGAAGATATACTTTCGTTATCATATCTGTTTTTAGTCAAATTTATATCTCCTTACACAACCAAAAATATTTGTAAACTGTTCCCAAGACTTTAATTATATATCAAACAGCATTTTGGGTCAAATTTTTGAGCTGTTTGTCAACAGATATAATACCCTTACAAAAACCCATTTATACAAAAAATCCTTACTCTCTGAGCAAGGATTTTTTATTTATGCAATTAAACTTATAACGTAGTTTGCGATAAAAACCGCCACAGTTGAGGAAACCAAAACCGTCACTAACCCTTTTTCAAAGTACGAAAGAATAACAGCCGTTATAACCCCGATTATTGCCGAAAGCGGACTACCGGTTGATTTGAAAACTTCCGGAAAAGTCAAAGAAGTTAAAACCGCATAAGGTATATATGCAAAAACAGAATTTAAAAATTTATTCTTTATTTTATTTTTAAACACAAACAGTGGAACTACCCTACAAATAAACATAGCCACTGCCATTGCAAGTATTGCGTATATAAGTTGCTGTGTACTCATTATTCTTCTTCCTCCTTATCCTCAACCGGAAATAAAACCGCACCGATAAGTGAAGTTGCAACAGCGCAGATAATGATAATCCATGCCGAACCGAGAACATTTTTGATTACGGGTATGCACTCTAAAACAGCACTGAGTGCCAAAGCCATCAAAACTACCACCAAAACCGGTTTCGATTTTTTCGCCGGAGGAACAATTACAGAAATAAACATAGCGTAAACGACTATTCCAAGCGCTGCCAAAACTGATTTGGGCAAAAGACCCGTGGTAAAGCATCCAAGCGCATTTCCTATCACAAATCCAAGATACGGAACTGTTGCCAAACCAAATAAATAAGAAGCACCAAGCTTTCCTTTTTGCTGCATGGCAAAACCAAAAATTTCGTCAGTGTTTAAAAGTCCAAATCCAAGCCTTTGAAGCGTGCCCATGCTTTTATCAAACTTTTGAGCTATGGTTATGGAAAACAATATATATCTACAATTCATCACGAGCAGCGTAAGAGCATACATAATAGCCGCCGTTTCTCCGCCGCTAAAAAGGTTGATGGCCGCCAACTGGCCCGAAGCCGTATAAATTGCCATACTCATAAACTGCGCCATCCATGCACCTATTCCGGACTGCACCGCCGCAAATCCACACGCCATAGAGGCCGGTATATAACCAAGACCTATCGGAATACCATCTTTAAACCCTTTCATGTACCCCATAGGTTTAGACGTTTGATTTTTAACCTGTTCCAATTGCATCACACCTTTTGAAAATATAGATATAAGTAGATATAGATATCGAGAGTACTCATTATATTATGTTTGGTTCTAAAAATCAATAATCAAATAAAAAAAATTATTTTTTTAACTTTTATTAACATATTTAAAACTATAATATTGACAAAAAAACTTTCAAAATATAAAATATCTCTTTGTGTTACATACTATTCAATTATATAAGTTGGGGGACTTACAAATATGGATTGTATTTTTTGTAAAATTGCAAATAAAGAAATACCCGCCAGTGTGGTATACGAAGACGATAAAATTTTAGCTTTTAAGGATTTGGAACCGGTAGCTCCAAAACATGTTTTAATAATACCAAAAAAACACATCGATTCCGCAAATAATATAAATGAAGGAAACTCGGAAATAATATCCCATATTTTTAAATGTATTCCAAAAATAGCAAGCATGCTTGATTTGAAAAACGGATTTCGGATTATCAACAATTGCGGCGCTGATGGCGGACAAACCGTAAATCACATTCATTTTCACTTAATCGGCGGCAAAAAACTTGGTTGGCCTCCGTGCTAATTTATTAAACCTACTAAATTACTAATATATAAGGTGACAACAACATGAACAATCAAAATTTTTTTAACATCAAAATAGCAGGCTGCGAACGAACCCTCCCGCTATGTTCGGTAAGTGACAAACTAAAAATCGCGGCTTTCATAATGTTTGGGGACGTTGAAATAACAGAAAAATCCGCTTGTGAACTCCTTAAAATATGTCCGGATTTTGATATTTTGGTAACGGCCGAAAGCAAAGGTATCCCCCTTTGCTACGAAATGGCAAGACAAAGTGGAAAAAATTATATAGTTGCAAGAAAATCCGCAAAACTATACATGAAAAGCCCCATTTCCGTAGATGTTAAATCCATAACAACAGCAAATATACAAAAACTATATCTTGCAGAAGAAGAAATTAAAAAAATAAAAAACAAAAGAATTTTGCTTGTTGATGACGTTATAAGCACAGGAAAATCCATAGCCGCACTCGAAGAATTAGTGACCAAAGCAAATGGAAAAATTGTAGGTAAAGCGTGCGTACTCGCCGAAGGGGATGCTTGCCGAAGAAATGATATAATATTTTTAGAAAAGCTACCCGTTTTCCCCATAGAATAAAACAAACACAAAAATAGACATTATTCCCAAGCATAGTGTATAATTAATGCTTGGGATTTATATTTTTGAAAATATAAAAACAATCTTTATAGGCTATATGTTGGTGAGTATGAAAAGACCTCTTGCTTTAATCGGCATAACGTATCTTATATCTTTAACTTTTTTAAATCTTGTACCGGATAGTTTTATAAAATATTCGGTATATGTGTTTGCCGTGCTGTTTTTCATCTCGCTAATTTTTAAAAAACTTCGCAAATCTTGGGTACTGCCTACATGTTTTGCAACGTGCTTTATATCCACGATAATACAAACTGCCAACATATCAAAAGTAAATGAGATTCAAAAATTAAACGGGGAAAAACATATCGTAAGCGGTAAGATATACGATGTTCCTTATAAATCGGGAAACTTATATGAATATACAGTACAAATACAATCAATAGATAAAACCGAGGTCAAACCATTTTTTGTAGATTTAAAAACCAATTCCGCTATCGACGGGGATATATACTCGGAATTTACAGAAAAAATAAAATTTGAACCTATCTTTCCTAATTTAAAAATGTATTATTATTCCAAAAATATATTTATCCTCGGTAAACTCAGCGAAAACCAAAATCATAAAACCACGGATACATACGATAAAGACTGGCGCTATCATATTTTAAAACTAAGACAAAAAATAATATCCATACCTAAAGAATTTTTAAATCCCGACATTTGCAGCGTAATAAATGCAGTGCTAATAGGCGAAAAAAACGATATGCCCGAAAATATAAAAAAGGATTTTCAAAAAATAGGCGTTTATCATTTACTCGCAACCTCGGGAATGCACGTTGCAATAATTTCTCAGTTTATATTCTACATATTTAAAAAATTAAAAATAAAAGAAAAAAATTCCGCGCTACTTTCTTCTTTAGTAATGGTTGTATTTATGGCCGTAGTAGGCTTTACTCCTTCTGTTACAAGGGCTTGCATAATGGCAATAATATTTTTTTTGGAAATATGCATATCCAAAAAGCCGGATCCGCTGAACTCACTCGGAACAGCCACTTTAATAATATGCGCCGTGAATCCCTTTGCTTCTTGCGATGTAAGCCTATGGCTAAGTTTTCTTGCGACACTTGGAATTATACTTTGCTATAGTCCCATAAAAAATTATATATCTGCAAAAATCAAGCCCCCGAAAAGTGCCTCTTTGGATTACGTTATTTCAACACTTTCGGTAACTTTATGCGCTTTTATATTTACAATTCCGATAGCTATATTGCAATTTAAAAAAATATCCCTACTCTCCCTCATATCAAATCTGATATTTATCCCGGGAATAAATATAATAATTAACTTATCGGCTATCATAAACACTTTAAAAATCGTAAGCGTACCAAATTTCGCGTTAGAACCAATAGTTATGGTTTGCGGACATATAACAAATTCACTGATAAAAATTTCTGAATTGCTTGCAAGTATCCCCTACGCTTGTATTTCACTTAACTACCAAGAAGCTTATGTTTGGCTTCTTTTTACAATGATACTGATTGCGTTAACCATAATAATAAAGCCAACTAAGAAA
>CAJLZR010000029.1 GCA_905211185.1 uncultured Oscillospiraceae bacterium
GTTATTGCCGCCGTAGACGATGAAACACTGACTGCAACGGTCATAATATAATCGATTACCAAACATGTAGCAGCGAGCAGTGATGCTTTTTTACCAAAATTTTCCTTTGCAACGACATAGGCTCCTCCGCCGTTTGGATAGTGGTTAATTATTTGTGAGTATGAAAAAACCAAAATCAAAAGCAAAAGGATAATGGGAACGCTTACCAATCCCACATAATTAACCGCAAGAAGTCCCAAAGCCGGCACAAGCGCCATTAATATTTCTTCAACAGCATAAGCAACGGAAGAAACGGCATCGCTTGCCATAATAGGTAGGCCCCAAAATCTTGAAAGTTTTTCACTTTGAAGTTGCTCGTCTCTTAGTGCTGAACCTAACAATATCTTTTTAAAATGCTTAAAATCTATCACAATCAATCCCTTCTTACCATATATTTTTTAAAAATTACGTTTCAGAGACAATACTATCACAAAATCGGCAAAATACAAGATGTTTTTACATGTTTTATAACCTAAAAAAATAAATTAACATTATTTAGCTATCAATCGTATTTTATTTTTAAAAATAAGGTTTCTTTTTTATTATACGCAAACAACTATAAATACACGGTATAAAATAGTGGCTTTCTTATATTAAATTTAAAAGTTTAAGTACCACCATTGCTTTTTAAATTTTCTCTAAGCGCTAAAATTTCTTTTTTTCTTGCGCAAGTTGCATCATAATCAAACTCTATATGGCCATCATGATTAACGTAGACAACATCGCCTTCTCTTACTTTTCCGGCTACGTTTTGGATACTAAAAATAACCTCTTCACCGCTTGAATTTTCACAAATAACATTATTTTCACTTATTCTATCGACAAATAAATATTCCAAATTAACTACTCCACAATTTAATTCATCATATAAAAAATTATTTTTCTGTTTCCACTTTTATAGTTTTACCGTCTGTTAAAAATATAATATTACCGCGCTCATAAGTTTTATAAATTTTATCGCAGCATTTTTCCAAACGCTCCAATGTGTGCCAACGCCAGCCGGACGGAATATAGGGCTTACTTTTTTCTATCGTGGAAATAACGGCATAATCCGGATTTACGCATTCCAAAAACTTTTTGGTGCTAGAAGTATTACTGCCATGGTGCCCCACCTTTAAAACGTCCGATTTAAGCACATTTTGCGGTTCTTCGTTATTTTCTGCCCAAGTTTTTGAGTTTTCTATCCCTTTACGGTTTGTTTTCAAATTTTCGTTTGCTTTACCAAGATTAAATTTACTCAGCCCATAGTGCTTGATAATATCGTTTTCTTCCGCTTTGCTTGCATCGCCCGTAAATAAAAAGCTGACATCTTTATAAGTTATTTTCATAACTATAGAATTATCGTTCATATTCTCTTTATTTGCACGAACGGGGCCAAGTATATCTATTTTCAAATCACCGATTTTAAAACTCTTGCCCACTGATACGGATTCTACGGGGACTTGCTTTTCGATAAGAGCTTTTAACATATTTTCATAAGTGCGGGTTATGGGAATTATACTTTTCGGAATATCGGCTTCTATAAATTTATCCACTTTAAACTCTCTTATAACTCCGGCCATTTGCCCTATATGATCTCTGTGCGGGTGGCTCATAACCACAAGATCAAGCTTTTCTACTTTTTGCCGTTGTAAATACTCCCCAACGGCGCCCGCAGGCTCTAAATCGGCAGCGTCAATTAAAATATTAACATCTTTGCATTTTATATACGCACAATCTGCCTTACCTACATTTATAAAGTGCACACACATATCATCATCATATATTTTGGGAGAAACATTTGCATTTATGTCGTCTACCACTTCTGCAGGTTTCCCGCTAACGCCGCCCAAAAACGCATAGTCCGAAAAATCCATGCTGCTGAAAATTGACTTTTGAAATGCATTAAAACCGATAAACAAGCCAAAAATAGCGGCACCGATTAAAAAAGTTATACACCATGATTTCCTGATTTTTTTACCAAATAATTTAAGCACAAAAATACCTCTTATAATAAAATTAGTAAACAAAATAAACATATTTTAAAATTTAGATCACGGATAAAAAATAGTACCTTTTTTAATTATTACTATTGTTTATTCATATTCATTTCCATAAACTGCTGATAGGTTATAAGCACTTGCCGTGGTTTGGAGCCTTCATGCGGCCCGATTATTCCCATTTGTTCCATTTCGTCTATAAGCCTCCCTGCTCTTGCATATCCAACGCGAAGTCTTCTTTGCAAAAGGGAGGTTGAAGCCTGTCCCGCTTCAATTATGCACTTGATAGCCTCATTCATAACAGGGTCTGCTGTGCTCTCGGCAGAATTTGCACCGTTTTCCTTAGGACCGTCCGTTATGGCATTTTTTTCTATTTCTGCCGCAACAGCGCTATCGTAAGATGTTTCTTGCGATTTTTTTAGAAACTCTATAATTCCCTCAATCTCTCTATCTGTAACGTAGCACCCTTGAACTCTTATAGGTTTTGGCGAACCAACAGGCGAAAAAAGCATATCTCCGCGGCCCAAAAGCTTTTCCGCTCCGCTCATATCGAGTATTGTGCGTGAATCTATCTGGGAAGAAACCGCCAAAGCTATACGGCTTGGAATATTTGCCTTAATTATACCCGTAATAACATCAACCGAGGGTCTTTGGGTTGCAATAACCAAATGCATTCCCGCAGCTCTTGCCATTTGCGCAAGACGGCAAATATAATCTTCAACTTCATTTGGCGCCGCCATCATTAAGTCCGAAAGCTCATCTATTATAATTACGATTTGAGGCATTTTTTCGAGTACTTCCCCATCTTTATCAACCATTCCGGGACAGCGAGTTACATAATCATTAAAAGATTCTAAATCCCTTACGTTGTTTTCAGCAAATTTTTTATAGCGGTTTAGCATTTCATTAACAGCCCAATTAAGCGCCCCGGCAGCCTTACGGGGATCGGTAACAACAGGTACCAAAAGATGAGGTATTCCGTTATAAATACCAAGCTCCACAACTTTTGGGTCTATCATCAAAAGCTTAACTTCATCGGGTTTTGCGTTATAAAGTATGCTAATTATAAATGAGTTAATACAAACCGATTTTCCCGAACCTGTTGAACCTGCGATAAGCAAATGCGGCATTTTGGCTAAGTCTGCTGTCATAATCTCGCCCGAGATATCTCGGCCAAGCACAACGGTCAGCTTGCTTTTAGACGACTTAAACTTTGAAGAAGATATGAGCTCACGCATTTTTACAACACTTACAACTTTATTCGGAATCTCTACTCCAACCGCCGCTTTCCCCGGTATGGGAGCTTCTATCCTAACGCCCGATGATGCTAAATTTAATGCAATATCATCGGATAGGTTCGTAATTTTACTTATTTTAACCCCCGAAGCAGGCTGAAGCTCATATCTCGTAACCGCAGGACCACGGCTGATATCAATTATTTTTGTTTGAACATTAAAGCTTTTTAAAACATCAACCAGCATCTTGCCGTTGTTATTAAGTTCTGCCGTAATATCACGGTTATTCGGCGTCTCTGATTTTTGCAGTAAATCAATAGGCGGAAATTTATACTCAACATCTTTTTTTTCGGCACTACTTTTTTGAACAGAAAATTCATTGATACCCTCAACCGAAGTATCCATTTTTTTGGCAGCATCATTTTCAGCTCCAATTTTTGCGCCGCTTTCTGAATTAATCTTGTTTATAAATTTTTCTGTAACTTTTGATATATCATCTATATCTTGTTCTTTTTCATCTTCGTTATTACTGGATTTAGTAGGTTTTGACGCTCTTTCTTTGCCGATATCTATATCAATATCCAAATTTTTTCTGCTCTTTATTTCTGCGCCCTTATCCTCAATTTTATGTTTTATAATCTTTGCAGGTTTTGAAAATGCTCGGAAAAGCTCCACCAAAGTAGTACCCGTTATAAACATAACCAACACAAACAGCAGTATTATGTTTGTTATACGTGCTCCTGCCATTCCAAATGCCCATATCATAGGCGCTCCTATTAATGCGCCAAAAAGTCCGGAATTTTTGCTTAGCTCTCCTTTTGTATATTGCGTAATTATGTACTCAAACCAATTTATGTTTTGCATACTTTCAATTTTTGAAGAGAAAACAAAGAACAAGGAACATGCAAAAATTATCGTAACAAGCGCCATGCATATCTTTAATTTTAAGTTTGCAACGTTTTTTCCAAAAGCTTCCAAAACAGAAATACACACAAGTAGTATCGGCAAGAGAACAGAGCAAACGCCAAACAAACCGAATATAAAATTATGAAACCAAAGCCAAATATTTTCGCCCGGTACAATCACTAAAAAAAACAGAAGCATCCCCAGCCCAAACAAAATAAGCGATCCGATTGCGCTTTGCGGGGATTTGCTTTTTGATTTTGAATTTGTTTTTGATTTATAAGTTACCTTTTTAGGCATATGCTACCTCCGACATTCTTTTTTCTTGTAATTAGATTTTTCTATAAAACCGTACCCTGAAAAATATGGATACCATATATCCGTTCAAAAATACCGATTGCAAGCGTAATTATTCCCAAAACAACAGTATAAATCGAAAAAATCATTATTTTATTTTTTTGAACCATTTTATTAAAAATACCAATAAATAAAAATCCAAAAATAGCAGCAAATAAAATTCCAACACAAACAGCGGTTGCGTCTACATTATGTATAATATCGGTAAATTTTGAAAAAAACAAAAATTCCGAAACCAATTTTAAAATAATAAGAGGTATGCCGAGCAAAAACGAATAATTAAGGGAAACTTTTTTATTAATGCCTCTTATAATTCCAATAGCAAAAACCGCTCCAATGTGAGAAATTCCCGGAAAAATCAAAGCCGTAAACTGCATTACTCCGCACCAAACGGCGTCCATAAGAGTAAGTCTCATTCTTCCGTCCCAACGTTTAACCATATTGTCAGCCGTTTTGTAGGTATATTTAAATTTATCGCTCTTAAAACTATCCACTCCAAGCTTTAGCAAAAAACTATTTATTAAAAACGATATTCCCAGCAAAATCATATTATCTGTGGCCCAAAATTCACGAGCAACACCAAAAACATTCCTGCCGCTCCCGGGAACAGGAACAAAAACCAGTAGTAACGGCATTAAACCAACGACAAGGGTTATCAACATGTTTTGGCTTTTCTCACATCAGTAATTACAGGCACATGGCTTTTTGCAGCGGTTCTTTTGCTCACCGTTCTTATTTTGATCTTTTCTGCAGGGAGTGTGGTTTTGTCCGGAAAAAAAGCCGTTATCAAACTCCATATTTCCTTATGATACGCAATTATCACAGCAATTAGAACGCCTATATATAAAAAAGAAAGAACCATACGGAAATTTTCACCTTGCCCAAATATATGTTCCATTAAAAGAGTATGCCCCGTACCCGAAATAGGCAAACTTTCCGTTATCCCCAAAGCTACTGCGCCAATAATATATTTTAGAAATTCCATTATTTATATACTCCCGATTGCCTTTTATTTATAAACTTACTAACAATCAATTATATCAAAAACTAATTTATTTTTAAATAACAAATGGTATCCGAACAAAATACATTCAGATACCAATTTTTAACAGTTTCTAAAAATTATTTTTTATTTAATTATTTTTTCTTTCGCTTTTTTATATGAGAATAAAGGCATGAAATAGCTTCCGAAAGAGTCCCCACGTTATCTATTATCCCCTCTTTTACTGCCTCCTCACCTTCCACAACGGAGCCTACGTCCAAGGCAAGCTCCTGGGTATTCATACAAAGTTCATAAAAACGCTTTTCGGAAATTTTGGAATTTGCAACCACAAAATTAGCTATCCTTTGTTGCATTTTTTTAAAATACTCGAATGATTGCCGCACCCCCACTATCATCCCGTCGCTCCTAACGGGATGCACAGTCATGGTTGCCGAACGCGCTATAAAAGATTCATTTGTACACACCGCCCGCGGAACTCCTATCGAGTGCCCACCGCCTATAACCATGGAAACGGAGGGCTTACTCATGCCGGAAATAAGTTCCGCAATTGCAAGACCTGCCTCGATATCACCGCCGACCGTATTAAGCAATAAAAGCAGCCCTTCGATTTCCGGATCCTCTTCTATTGCCACAAGCTCAGGAATCACGTGCTCATATTTTGTGGTCTTATTTTCTTCTGGTAAATATGTGTGCCCCTCAATCTGACCTATTATGGTCAAACAGTAAATCTTTCCTTTTTTGGAAGAAGTTATAACCGAACCGATATTTTGAATTCTTTCATACTGCTTTTCGCTACCCGTCGGAGCTGATTCGGTTATTGGTTTTTGAGATTTTTTCTCATTAATTTTAATACTGTCCATAGCTTTAAACATTCCTCTCTTTTTACTCAAGAATATTATTTCCAAAAATTAAATTTTTATTTTTGAAAATATATAAACATCAAAAATCTTGACAATATCACGTTTTTTATTAAAATAATAGTAAAATCATTTGTAAGCAGCAAAAAACTATTACATGATTTCTAATTTTAAAAAAATATATAAAAGTCGGTATTGTTATGCGTATTGCCGGCAAACCTTTGCGTTCCCGCACATAAATTTTATATGTACCAAATAAGAACAACTACCCAAATACATAAATAATTTTAAAAAAGGAGCACAGCTGCAATGAAATTCGGAATACTAAAAGAAATAAAAGAGGGAGAAAATCGAGTTATATGCACTCCAAGAGAAACAGCATTATTGGTCGGTAACAAACACGAAGTTTATATTGAAAAAGGTGCAGGCGAAAAGGCCGGTTTTTCTGACGAAGAATACATAAAATCGGGCGCTAAAATAGTTGCTTGCGCAAAAGAAATTTATAGTACCTGTGAATTTATTGCAAAAGTAAAAGAAATCGAGCCAAGCGAATTTGACATGTTAAAGGAAAATCAGATAGTGTTTACATGCATACACCCCGCCGCACATAAAGAAGAAGTGGACGCCTTGTTAAACAAAAAAATAACGGCTTTTACTGCCGAAGATACACATAGATACGATTCGCCAAATTGTGAAGCTGCCGGTAAAGTTGGGGCATTTATGGGGCTTTATGGTTTAATGACGTGCAACGGCGGTTGCGGAAAATTTGCCTCCGGACTTGGCGGAGCTCCAAATATCAAAGCTATCGTGCTCGGGTGCGGTTCTGTAGGTAAAGCGGCCATAAACGTTTTATATTCTATGGGAGCGCATATTTCGGTCGGGGCAACAAATGTTCAGCATCTAAAAGATATAAGCAATTTTTATAATGACAAAATAAGTACCTTTGTTTCAGACCGAAACACCTTATCTAAAATGTTACCGGATACAGATTTGGTAGTTAATTGCGTACGCTGGCCAAAAGATAACAAAGAATTTTTGATCACTCGAAAAATGGTATCCTCCATGCCAAAAGGAGCTGTTATATCGGATATAAGCTGCGATTATGGTGTTATCGAAACTTTTAAACCTACAACTCACGCTAATCCCTACTATGTTGATGAAGGAGTTGTGCATTACTGCGTATGCAATATGCCCAGCTTAATTGCGGGTTCTGCGTCTGTTTCGTATGCAGCAACCGTTTTGCCACACTTTTTAAATATAATGGAAAACGGAATCAAAAAAGCTTGCGAAATTAATCCTTATCTAAGAAGAAGTCTTACAACCTTTGCTGGATATTTAACTCACGAAGAAACAAGTAAAATTCAGCAGAGGCCCTGGGTACCGCCTGAAGTTGTACTCGGGCTTGATACAAAAAAATTAGAATTTGCTCCAAAACTTACCAAGAGCATTTCAAAAAATTTCTATTCCGAATATAAAGATAAGTGCGAAAAATACTCAACTTAGGATACTTAATTATATCAAAAAATGAAGCTTTATTATAACCATAATGGAGCTTCTTGCTTTATAACCAATATATTTTTATAAAATCAAAATTTAAAATATTAACTAAAATAACCCCTGATCTTAGCCTCGTCTATCAACTTTGGCTGAATTAAAGGGTATGTCCAATTATCAGGTAATGTTTCCGTTATAATAATTTTTTCAATTTCGCTATGGAGTTCTTTTTCAAGCTCAAAAACATCGGCAAAATAAAGCATACCGAAAGTTTCTTCGGGGTTTAAATCATTTAAAAATGTTACGGAATAAACACAAACAGGCTTTATTTTGTATTTGATGGCGCCGGTTTCTTCATAAAGCTCTCTTTTTGCGGCGTCTAAAATGTTTTCGCCCGGTTCTCTGTGACCGCCGGGAATTTCGTATGTATCCCTTTCTTTGTGTTTGCAAAAAATCCATTTGCCGTTTGTTTTGGCAATAATCACGGCATATTTTAATAATTTATCATCGACTTCATCATAAAATTTTACTTCAGCCATTATCCACAACCCTTACATAAAACAAACACGAGGTTGCTCCCAAAAACAGCAACCTCATTTTGGCGGAGCGGGTGGGATTCGAACCCA
>CAJLZR010000030.1 GCA_905211185.1 uncultured Oscillospiraceae bacterium
CGATACCATATTAAAGCTATCGGATATTTGTATGAGGTATCACACACCCCGCGGGGAAACCATTGCCATAAAAGATTTAAATTTTGACGTATACAGCAAGGAATTTTTAACCATTTTAGGGCCAAGCGGATGCGGAAAAAGCACTGTTCTATCACTGATATCAGGGCTCATATCACCATCGCACGGGAAAATTGAGGAAAACATAGGCGAAAAGTGCGAAATCCAAAAAATCGGGTATATGCTTCAAAAAGATTATCTGCTAGGTTGGAGGACAATAGAGCAAAATGTGCTTTTAGGATTAGAAATAAGAAAAAAATTAAACAATGAAACAAAAGAATATGCCATAAAACTTTTAAAAAAATATGGCCTCGGAGGTTTTTTAAAGCACTACCCTCACCAACTTTCCGGCGGCATGCGCCAAAAAGCCGCTCTTATACGAACGCTTGCGGTAAAACCACAAATTTTACTTCTTGATGAACCTTTTTCCGCGCTTGATTACCAAACAAGGATAAACCTTTCCGAAGAAGTTTTACAAATAATCAAAGGCGAAAGTAAAACAGCTATATTGGTAACGCACGACATATCAGAAGCTATTTCACTTTCCGACAGAATAATCATATTTTCTAAAAGACCGAGCAGAGTGAAAAAAACAATTACCCTGGATTTTAATAACAAAAATTTAAGTTTGGAAGAAAAAAGAAAAAACAAAAAATTTAATGATTACTTTGATATTATTTGGGGTGAACTAAGTGACTAAAAATTCTAACGCACACTATTCCGATGAGCATATATTATATTTACGAAACAGAAGAAAAAATATTTTAAAAATAAAAATTTTTCAGATTGGTATCTTGATAATCTTCGGGGTGCTTTGGGAAGTATCTGCTCGCTTACGGTGGATTGACCCTTTTATAGTAAGTTCGCCATCAAAAATATTTAAAATGCTGATGGTTTTAAATAATTCTGGGCAGCTTTGGTATCACGTAGGAATTACAGCGCTTGAAACCGTTTCAGGGTTTATTTTGGGAACGCTTATAGGGATTACACTTGCAATCATTATATGGTGGTCGGATTTTTTGTTTAAAATATTAGAGCCCTACTTGGTAGTGCTAAACGCCTTACCAAAAGTAGCTTTTGGCCCAATAATATTAGTCTGGCTTGGCGCAGGAATAAAATCAATTATTATGATGGCTCTTTTTGTTTCGGTTATAATAGGCGCTATTAGCATACTTTCAGGATTTAAAAACACAAGCGCCGAAAAAATTCTTTTAATGAGGTCGTTTGGCGCAACAAAACCGCAGATACTTACGAAACTCATAATACCTGCAAACATACAAAATATAATTTCAACTTTAAAAATAAACGTGGGTATGTCTTTAATAGGTGTTATAACCGGTGAATTTTTATCTTCATCAAAAGGAATCGGGTACTTAATCGTATACGGAAGCCAAGTTTTAAAACTCGACCTTGTTATGGCCGGTATATTATTGCTGGGAGTGATAGCTTCTGCTATGTATTTTTTGGTTTCCGAGCTCGAAAAGCTTTACATAAAGCACAAACACTGAAAAATACTACCACGTACTAAAAATTAGAACTGTATATCTCATAAATTAAACTCTCGGTCGGGACGTCCATAAGAATAATACCGAATTTTTTACCTCTATTTTTCCGTATATAGCTTTCAAATTCGGGGTTAATCCTTTTTGCAACAAGTTCGGGGCAATACGGGCCTATACAACTGGTAAAGTTTATCACAAACTTATTATCTATATCTTCATTCCAAATTTTTTCATAAAAAGACTTAATAGTACGAAGCTTTTCTTTTGAATTAAACGACTTATACCTATCTTGAAGTACACAATCGGAATCGCCTAAATCGGGAGAACCATTTATAGCGTTATCCCCCCAACCGCTGTAACTATAAGATAACTCCACTCCGTCGCACCTACTAAGCACTACAAATTTTCCTCTTAAATCCTTTAATTTTAAGCTATCAGGACGTGACGTCTGGGGTTTATAAAGTTTTTCCCTTGTTTTCAATAAATCATTAACTTTTTTCAAAAAATCTTTTTTACTCACGCCTTCGTGCTTAAACTGGAGCATCACCGTTTCACTTGGATTTTCATCTAAAAATTTTTCTATATCGTCAAGCACTTTTTTAAAAGTAAGTTTGTATTTTTTAATGGTCAAAATATTGCTATAACAAGCAACGCCACCATGGTTTATATCTAAATCACCGTCACATCGTATGTCCAAATACCTAATTCCTTTTTTCAGCTGCTCCGGAATAGTATCATCTTGGCATGAAGCAATTATGCCGCTAATTCCGGCCGTTGTATACGTAGTGCCGCTATCATGCGTACCCGGAATGTTGATATCACATAATTTTGTATCGTCCGAAAGCCCTGACATCCAATTATTACCGAGTATAGTCTGCTCTGCACAAACAGTTCCCGAAATGCCAAAAATAAAAAATAAATTTAAAAAAGAGGACACAAGAATTTCTAAAAATAAAAGTATTTTAAAAGATAGTTTTTGTAAAAATTTAACGCTATTATCTAACATATTATTCCACCTCACCTAAAATATCATAGCTATATATTTATAATATCACGTGTAACGTATATATAAAAGCGCTAATCAAAATATCGTGCACTCTACACAATTTTGCTAATACTACACAGCAACCTCACTCATAACGAGCTATCTGCATAGTATATATTGGAATAACAAAAAACAAAACACAAAAATTTGTTAAAAAGTAAATTTAAAATACAAGGAGAGAAAATTAATAATGAATGAATCCATGACTCATATAATGGCTAAACAATATGGGATATCTGCACTGCCCAAAGACCCCGTTGTTGCTATGGCGTACATACCCTATCAAGAACAAGAAAACATGTACAGCGCAGAACAAGGAATAAGCGAGGGCACAATGTTTCCCGAACTTAACAAACCATTTGAAGGAATGACGGTAGGTGAAAACAAATGAGCGATCAAGAAATCATGTTAAAAAGAATATCTGCAATCGACTTTGCAATAGTCGAACTTAATTTATATATGGACACACACCCTTATGACCAAGAAGTGAACACAAAACTTAACGATTATAGAAATCAAAGTTCTGCTTTGAAAATCGAATATCAAGAAAAATACGGTCCTATTACTTCCGAAACAACTGAGGATAACCGCTGGGGCTGGATAGCTGATCCATGGCCATGGAATAATGACGAGGAGGCAAACGCATAATGTGGGTATACGAAAAAAAATTACAATATCCCGTAAATATCAAAAACACAAATCCGAAACTTGCAAAAATGATAATAACTCAATACGGCGGCCCCGATGGTGAGCTCGGCGCATCGCTTAGGTACTTAAGCCAAAGGTTTTCCATGCCGTATCCCGAACTCAAAGCCATACTTACAGACATCGGTACAGAAGAATTAGGACACTTAGAAATGATTGGCACGATAGTATATCAATTAACAAAAAACCTAACACCCGAAGAAATAGAAAAGCAAGGCTTTGGAGATTATTTTGTTGATCATACAACAGGTGTTTTCCCTACCTCAGCAAGCGGAACGCCTTACACTGCATCAAGCATGCAAGTCAAAGGCGACCCGATAACAGACCTGCACGAAGACTTAGCAGCAGAGCAAAAAGCAAGATCTACATATGACAATATCCTAAGGTTTTGCGATGATCCGGACGTTAAAGATGCTATTAGATTTTTAAGAGCCAGAGAAGTTGTGCATTACCAGAGATTCGGCGAAGGACTCAGACTCTGCACCGATAAACTCGATAGCAAAAACTTCTATGAGTTTAACCCCGCTTTTGATAAAAAATAAAAACATAACAAAAAAGCAAGCATGGTACAAATTAACCTCCCATACTTGCTTTTTATTTAACTTCTTAAATTAACAAAACAAAGACAAAACACCCTTACATGACAAAGGCAATGCACAGTAACACAAACCACATATAATTAAAATTAACACCAATGCTGCTCCAATGGTTACCCATCTTGCTATAGTTTCTATGGTTGCCATCTGATCAGCCGTGAAAATTCTTGTAGCCGAATCCGTAAATAATTTACCACATAAATGATCATATTCATGGCATATACGGCAAGCCTCATCACCTGTGGCATCAATATCAAATTGCTTTCCAAACCTATCAAATGCCGTCCCTTTTATATGTTTTGGCCGTTTAACTATTCCATATAAATCAGGAACGGATAAACATCCTTCCATGGAATCCTGCGTGCCCTCTTTAAACGTTATTTCCGGATTAATGTACTCCGTTATTTTACCTTTATATTCAACCAAAAAAATCCTTAAACTCCTACCCACTTGCGGTGCTGCAATCCCCACGCCATCATTCTTTTTCATTGTTAAGGCCATATCATCGAGTAAGTCTGCAAGCGTTTTATCAAATTTTTCAACTTTTTCGGCCTGTTTTCTAAGTATATTACCATTTTTAACATCGCCCTGTTTTACTATTTCCAGCACCTTCGGACTTGTGCTCGGAGTATTAGATTCCTCCTGCGCATGCGCACCGGTATAAAATACGGCAGTTATTCCAAACAAAAACGCTAAAAATATAGAGAATAATTTTTTCATTATCGCTACTCCACATAATTTTATTTTGAATTGATTATAACATTTTGCAAACAATAAATCAATATACAACATAATTGCTTGTTGCTTTTCTTTTGTTTTTTGGGTATAATTTAACGCAATAATAATGGAAAGATGGTGCTAATGCTTATGGATAAACAGATTGAAACGATATTTAAAAAAATATCAAATGATAGCAGTTTATTGGAAAAACTACTGAAGATCGATGATATCAACAAATTAGTAGATTTTTTCATCTCCTTGGGATGCGAAATGCCCAAAGACGAGTTAACCGAGTATTTGGGAAACATGTGCAAGAATATCCTTTCCGATAAAACCATGGAAAACATTGCAGGAGGAAAATCATTGACAAATCACAAATTATCAAAATTATTATCGGCATCTTTGGCCACCATATCTTTGACCACCCCTATTATTAGCGCAACTTCTCACCAAAAAATAACAAACACCAAAACACAAGCGAAAAAAAACATCCAAGCTACCGGAAGCTCCGCATGGGATCGCTTTAAAAAGTATGCCATCGAATATACTATCGGCGCGGGGGCTACCGTCGGAGGGTTAGTTTGGGGAGCGTATAAATTGTTTGGCGACAATATTTCCGAACTCATTGATCTTAATGACTTTAACCCTACCTTTAACCCCCAAGACCTTATAAATTCAGTTTCAGATACCAAACAGATTAGCATTGACAATTGGTTTGATAAGCTGTGTTCAGATGTTAATTTAGACGATTATTCACAGCAACGAAATAACTATTGTGAGCTTAATACAAAAAACTCTAAAGCAATAGACGACGACGTGCCACGGACGAACATCCTCAGGTGCCCAAAAACATCAAACCCAAACAGATCTAATGTAAATAATCAGCTAAAAAGGATACTTAAAACATACCATAATCAACCTTATCATTGCAATTATTACCAAAACCACAGTAATGTTTTAGGACTAATCTATAGCAAATGCGTGCAAAGTCGTAGGATCACCAATAACACTATTCTTGCGAGCGACGAAGCAAAAGTTTATTTTATTTACTCCAAATTTATGGACTTATTTGAATCGTTTAATAAAAATAATTTGGAATATAATAATTATTTAGGCAGGTTGTATGCTACAAGATTCTGTAACGCATGTCAAGACCATTCTCGTTTTGAAGATATAATTATAACTATCTCCGCTGTCGGTTACGCATATATTCCTATTTTAACATGTGCGGGAAATGATAAACCCCTCATTTTACATGGCACTCCCATCGAATATGACGCCATATTTAAACTTTGGGATTTTATACTATCAAATAATGATTCTTTACGCCCGAATCGCACCGGCTTTACTATCAAACCAACACTCTATGCGTTAAGTAACATTCTGCTTTCGCACTTACATTTGTACTATAAAGATAACCCCAATGCAACATGGTGCCAAGGACTGAACGCGTTACCAAATCCGTAAAAAGCTGTTTAAAACTACATGTTTATAACCTAAAACGGACAATCCTAAGCCTCGCAGTCATTTCTAATAAGTAAAGCTTTAGAGTAACAATAAAAAATATAGCCGCGCAAAATTGCGTGGCTTTTTATAACCTAAGAATAATATATTAATAATTTTTTACGAAATCTATACCTAACGAGCAGGCTATAGTGTGTTAAGCAAGTTTCTCATCGCTTGATTTTCTCTCGCAGCACGTAGGGCGGCTTCCTTCTCGGGTTGAGTAATTTTATTATTTTTCGCACAATTTATCAATTGAAGCACTATATCAAGTTTACCTTTACCCGCTGCCAAAACAAGCGGTGTACGGCCCTGTGTATCGGTTTTGGTCACATTTGCGCCTGCACGTATCAGTGTTCTTGCATATTTTGCATCTATCTCAGAAATCAGGGGACGAGTTAAAATTTCGACTAAACGATTACCCGCAGTACCAGCCTGAGATCCATTAAATCGGAATCTCCGAGTTACAAGTAATGCAAAAATATCGTTTCTCGCCTGGAAACTCGATGCATTGCATTTAGCCGGATCACGGTAGTCAATGCGATATTCCGCCTCTTTCCAAACATTTACAAGATCAGGTCTTTCCCAACCATGAACGTTTACATCAGCGTGATGCTCTAGTAAAGCACCTACGGTAGCAGGAGTGCAATACCTACACGCATACAACAATGGCGTCATTCCGCATCCATAGGGTTCCCGCACATTTATAACATCAAGATTATTATCACCAATAACCTCTAATAACTTAATAACAAGATCGTCCTGCCCGTACTTAGTAGCATACAATAAAGAATATGCGTAATTTTGTTCGTCATGCTTCTTTATAACTCGCTCGACAAACTCTATTGTTCCCGGATCCGGCTTGTCATCTTTAAACAACTCGTATCCGGTAAAAACCAAAACGCCTGCTCCTGCAACAGTCCATATCGGATGCCTCAGAACCCAGTTTTTTTGTCTAGGTCTTATTCTACGTACGGGAAGCTTCTTTTTTGTAATAACATTTTCGCTTCCTGAATTATTTTCCACAGAAGGCTGAGATTGCGAATTTTCCGAAGAAGATTGCAGTTGCAAAGAATTTTCTTCTGCAGAAGCCATATGAAATGAGGAACTGCCCAACAATACGGAAACCGCTAAAAATACAGCCAAGAACTTGTTATACCTTTTTACCATATCAAACATCCGTGATATCTCCCTAATTATAATTATGTGTTTATTGTAACACATTTAAAACATTTTGTCAACACAACAATTATATACCATTAAACAAATTGCCACTCTGTTCCGAGCAAATAAACATTATTTTATATTTTGAGTTTGTAAATATATTTCTGGTCAAATTTTCATTTTTCAAACATAAAAAGTCCGCTTGCAAAAGCAAGCAGACTTTTTTAAAACTTATTAAACAGCTAAAATTAGCCTAAAATTTCGGTTACAACGCCGGATCCTACTGTACGTCCGCCTTCACGAATTGCGAAGCGTAATCCTTCTTCAATTGCGATAGGAGTAATGAGTTCAACATCCATAACAACGTTATCGCCGGGCATACACATTTCGGTTCCTTCAGGAAGCGAAATTACACCGGTAACGTCAGTTGTTCTGAAGTAGAACTGAGGACGATAGTTGTTGAAGAACGGAGTATGACGGCCGCCTTCGTCCTTAGTAAGAACATAAACTTGACCTCTGAATTTGGTATGAGGATTGATTGTTCCGGGTTTTGCAAGAACTTGACCGCGTTGAATTTCTTCTCTTTGTACACCACGTAGAAGTACACCAACGTTATCTCCTGCCTCAGCGTAATCAAGAAGTTTTCTGAACATTTCGATACCGGTTACAACAACCTTGCGGCGTTCTTCGGTAAGTCCAACGAGTTCAACTTCTTCATTCATCTTGAGTTGACCACGTTCTACTCTTCCCGTTGCAACTGTTCCACGTCCTGTAATTGTAAAGACGTCTTCAACAGGCATTAAGAAAGGTTGATCTGATTTTCTTTCAGGTGTTGGAACGAATTCATCAACAGCCTTCATTAAATCGTGAATGCATTTGTATTCAGGTGCATTAGGATCTTTGGAATCGCATTCAAGAACTTTGAGTGCAGAACCCTTAATGATTGGGGTTTCGTCACCCGGGAATCCGTATTCTGTTAAGAGGTCACGGACTTCCATTTCAACTAAGTCGAGCAATTCTTCATCGTCGACTTGGTCAACTTTGTTAAGAAATACTACGATGCTCGGAACGCCAACCTGACGTGCAAGCAGAACGTG
>CAJLZR010000031.1 GCA_905211185.1 uncultured Oscillospiraceae bacterium
CGCCAAGTAAAAATTTATCTTTTAATCTTGAGCGATGTCCCTCGTGCAATGTATTCACCTCAACTTTTAAACCGCTTTGTAATATTTATAAAATTTTATTTTAATATTATATCACAAAATTTTAAAATTCTCAAATAAATCTTACTTTTATAAGGAAACCATATGAAACAGATATCAATAAACTCAAACGATGCCGAAAATCGAATAGATAAATTTATGTTTAAAGCATTTCCAAATATTCCAGAAGCGCTGGTATATAAATACATAAGAAAAAAACGTATAAAAATAAACAACAAAAAATGTAATATATCAGATAAGCTAAAAATCGGAGATGTTATTTTTCTTTATATAAATGATGAGCTACTAGAACCCTTAAACAATAAAAATGATTTTTTTCTTGCGCCCACAAAACTTGATATAGTTTATGAGGACCAAAACATACTTTTGGTAAATAAAAAACCGGGTCTTGCAGTACACAGCGGGAAAGAAAACGAAACCGATTCCTTGATAAGCAGAATTAAAAACTATTTATTTCAAAAAAAAGAATATGATCCCAAAAACGAAAACTCTTTTTCCCCCGCTCTGGTTAACAGAATAGACAGAAACACAAGCGGAATTGTAATAGCCGCAAAAAATGCGGAAACACTCAGAATTTTAAATCAAAAAATGAAATCTCGGGAAATTAAAAAAAGCTATATTTGCATAACTTATGGTGTGCCACCGAAAAAATCCGATATACTGGAAGGCTACTTAGAAAAAAACAGCAAACAAAATAAAGTATATATATCGAAAAAACAATCCAATCTAAAAAACGCAAAAAACATATTAACTAAATATACCGTCATAGACCAAACAAAAAAATTCAGTATTCTCAAAGTGGATTTACTGACAGGGCGCACGCATCAAATACGAGCGCATTTAGCTTCCATAAATTGCCCCATTTTGGGTGATGGAAAATATGGAAAAAATTCCGTAAACAGAAAAGCAAAGTATAAATATCAAGCTTTGTGCTCTTATAAACTTACATTCGAATTTAAAAATGACTGCGGTATTTTAGAATACTTAAATTACAAAACATTTGAAATTCCAAAGGACCAAATATGGTTTATAAAAGATTTCTATACAAATTTAAGTAGGCTTTCATAGCCTAAAATTCAAAAAAACGTGAAAACATCGCCATAAATCCAACATCTAAAAGCGAAGAAAAAAGCAAAATCACAAACGCACAGCCGATTTTATGAATATAGTTTTTAAATTCATTCCAAATCGATATTCCATCGGATTTTGGAAAAATCTTCTTTGCAAATTTACAAGAAAACTTAAAGGACTCTGCCGCAAATATTATCAAACCTATAGACGAAACAAATATTCCCGGCAGAAGTATCAGTATATAAAACGCTATTCCTTTTAGTCCGTATATTAAATAAAGATATCCTGCCGTCATACCTATTCCCAAACCTTTAAAAGCTATTAAAACAGGAATAAGCAGCGCGCCAAAAAAAGAAAGAGTCACAAATTCTATCAGCAAGGAAAAAAAAGAAAGTGATAAAAGTGAGGACGTAAATATTTCCAAATTGCTACTTGCAATTCTTTCTTTAAAATCATTTAAAAACAGAAAATCCACTTTGTAAATGAAATCCATATTTACAGCACTTATCGATATAGTTCCAAGAACCATACCTAAAAGGAGAAGAATTGACAAAAAAATAATGGTTCTGTAGTTTTTACTAAAGTTTATAATATCGTATCTATCTAAAAAATTTATAAATTTCCCCATTGATTGCCTATTAGAATCATTTTTCATAATTATTTTCTCCCAATTTAAACATCTTAGAAATTTTTAAATTAATAATAATTATGAATACAAAACCGATATTATAACCAATACCGTTTTTAAACCACAAATAAAACGCACGGCTTTTTTGAAAATAAGCATCCCCCAGCCTAGCTGGGGAAATATTTTTTGTGTGCAAAAGATCCGCCCGGTTATCAGGCGGATTAATTTTTATTTTGTGTTTTGAAGATTTTGCGCTTCCAGAGCCTTTGACAAAAATGACTTTTTCTTCGGTTTTTCGGGCTTTACCGTTTTACCCTTATACTTAAGCGCCGCATTCCAAGCTTTTAAAAGCTCCTCGCTTAAAGAGCTTTTCAAAAGCTCGGCCGATTTTTCATCTTCAATATTATTGAGAATAACGATAGTTATAATCGCCCTTGCGTCTAAAGTGCCATTTTTATAAAGATCACTTATAAGCTTCGCAAATTTATTTACACGCTGTTTTTCGCCTTCTGATTTTAAAAGCTCACAAACTTTGGGGAGAATATGTTCTTTTGCAAAAGTAGCTGAGCGAAATTCTTCGTAGTTTTCTTTTTCGTTTTGTATTTCTTCTTTAAGCTCAGGAAAAATATTTACCATACGATTGGCAAAAAATAATCCGGTTATTTTGCTCTCATCAGAGTTTTTCTGCTTTTTCTTGGCTTTTAACGATTTTGCCTTATCCTTTCCCACCATGGTGGATACAAAATCCTCAGATATAAACTCTAAATCTTTTTTTGAAGCAGTTTCTGAATCTAAAAGCCAAGAAGAGATATTTTTTATAATTTTTTTATCACCATCAAGCAAATTAAGCCTTACTTGGTTTGATTTTTCATCGTGCTGAATCTGAAACACTTCTTCACCTTTTTGAAGAACAATATCATTTTCAGACTTTGAAACAACATCAAATTTTTTAATTTTTTCATTTTCGCAAATATAGCCAACCAACGAATCGAAACAATTGTTAATCAATAAATTCACTCCTAAAATATACTTTCAATTTTTACTACGAAACTATTTTAATATAAAAACAAAAAAATGTCACTTAATTATCCAATATTTTCTTTTGTGAAATGTGGTCAAAACGCAAATAATAATCATTGCTACATTTTTTAACAAAATTTCTCCTAATTTTACAAAATCCAAATCTTGCTGCGGATAATATCAACAAAACAAACGTTAAGCGACAAAAACGGGCACAAAAGTTTTGCCGCATTTCAATCTTAGGAGGCGAATATTGGTGAAAAAACATATTAAAATATTTTTTTGCGTAATATCCTTACTATTCATATCTATTTATGGAGTAATAAAGTACGAATCAGACATATTGCCGGAAGTTTTTAAAATATATTATGATGAGTCCCCCACGTTCAATATATTTCCGTTTTATGTAAATATTAAAAAAGCAATTCAAAACACCAGTTCCGATTGTTGCCTTGAAGATGGCAGCTTTAAAAACATGGGCTCAACCGGTGATAACAATACGCATAAAAAAAGCTATGAAGGAGAAATTAAACTTTTAAATATCATTCCGATAAAATCAGTAACGGTAAGCGTAATACCTGAGCAAAAAGTAATCCCATGCGGAACGCCTTTTGGCATAAAAATATACGCAGACGGAGTAGTTATTATTGGCATATCGGAGGTTCCTACAAGTCACGGGGCAGTCAGCCCCGCGGCGCTTTGCGGATTGCAAAAAGGCGATATAATAACATATATCAACGGCACAAAAATCAAGACAAACAGCGAACTTGAAAAAATGATAGAAAACTCAAGCGGTAAAGAAATAAGCATTAGCGTAAAGCGAAAAAACAAAGAGTTCAAAACAACTTTAAAACCACAGATATCCACCGATGATGAAAAATACCATGCGGGAATTTGGGTACGAGACAGCTGTGCGGGAATAGGAATTTTAACATTTAAAAACTCATCAAACAACAGTTTTGCAGGGCTTGGGCATGGAATTTGCGATACGGACACTCACGAAATAATGCCGCTATATACAGGAAACATAGTGGAAGCCTCTATACTCGATATACAAAAAGGAAGCTGTGGCTCACCCGGTGAGCTTAAAGGTAGTTTTTTAAATTCCGAATCAATAGGAACTATATATTCAAACAGCGACATGGGAATATATGGCGCTCTGACAGAAGATCCCCGCTCCGAAAAAGCCATTAAAGTTGCCACAAAACAAAACGTAAAAAAAGGGCCTGCCAAACTGCTGACCACTATAAACGGGACAGAGCCCGATTATTACGATATCAATATAGACTCCGTAAATTATAATAAAAACATACCAACACAAAATATAAGAATTTCCGTAAATGATGAGCGCCTCCTTAAAGAAACAGGCGGAATAGTCCAAGGTATGAGCGGAAGCCCAATAATTCAAAACGGCGAATTAGTGGGCGCTATTACACACGTGCTTATTAATAACCCCAAAAAGGGTTACGCCATATTTGCCGAAACCATGTTGACAAATTCCAACAATATAATTAAAAGCAGCTACAAAAACGTCTCCTGAAAAACAAACATATTTGACAAATCTACCGAATATTATTGTGTTAATGGAAAACTATTGACATATTTGGTAATTTATGGCAATATTAATATCACATAATATATTATCAGGAGGAAAAATCATGGAAAATCAGTTAAAAGTTCTTATTTCGGAGGACTGCTTAGAATTTGGAAGAGAGGGGCTCGATATGTTTAAACACTATTCGATGGATTTGTCATTTTTGCCCAAAGATGGATTTAAAATTATTGAGCTGATCGAAAATTCATGCCCCGACGTTGTTGTTATGGACTTATTTATGCCAAGAATTGACGCAATCGGAATTATATCCGCAATACGAAAAAACCACCGCATCGAAATGCCAATATTTATGGTAGTATCAAACTTAAATCAACCCACATTGGAACGGGAGGTAATGTCGGCAGGCGCTTCTTACTTTTTACTAAAACCAATAAGCTATTCGGATATAATTGAAAAAATTCTTCAAGTAACCTACAAAAATTCCCTTAGCAAAAATGTTCCCACATCGCAAAATCCACCACTACATATAAGTGGCACTTCAAATATCGAAATAAAAGTAACTCAAATTCTTCACCAAATAGGAGTACCTGCTCATATAAAGGGTTACCACTATTTAAGAAGTTCGATAATAATGTCTATTGAAAACCCGGATATAATAAATTCCGTTACCAAGCAGCTTTACCCATCGGTTGCAAAAATTTTTGAAACAACGTCATCGAGAGTAGAGCGCGCAATAAGACACGCAATTGAAGTTGCTTGGGATAGAGGCGATATAGATGTTTTGAATTCTTACTTTGGTTATACTATTCACAACTCTCGTGGCAAACCGACCAATTCTGAATTCATAGCAATGATTAGCGATAAATTAAGGCTACAATTAAAATCTGCAAGCTAACCACACCACAATAACCATTTTCAAAGCATAAACAAAAGCTCACACCAACTACAATTTGGCTAGTAAAGAACCGTTGGATACAAGACAATAAAATTTGTATCCAACGGTTTGGTAAACAAAAAATTATAAACTAATCATTTAAAAAAACTGAAATAGCTTTATAAGTCATATAAAGGTCAATTTTAGAAATAATCTCGAAAGGCGAATGCATGGAAAGAACAGGCACCCCGACATCTATAACATCAACATTTAAATTAGCTATGTACTTTGCAATAGTTCCTCCGCCGCCGATATCAACTTTGCCAAGCTCTCCACTTTGCCACAAAACTTTATTGTCATTTAAAAGCTTCCGTATTTCGCCGGTAAATTCCGCAGAAGCCTCGGAAGTACCATACTTTCCGCCACTGCCGGGATATTTTTCGAGCACCACTCCCCTATTTGCAAAAGGAGTATTGGAAACTTCGTAGCTGCTGCTATAAGTTGGGTCGTACGCAGCACTGACATCTGCCGACAAACACTTGGACTTGCTTAAAACATCACTGCATTTGCAGTTATCCATATCAGCAAGGTCGGAAACAAAATACTCTAAAAATCTTGATTGCATTCCCGTAGTGCCATCACTGCCCGTTTCTTCTTTATCGGTAAGCAGCACCACAGCCGTTTGCTTTGGAGATTTGCATGACAAAATCGCTTGATATGAAGGATACGCACATGAACGATCATCATGAGCATATCCGCCAATCATGCTGCGGTCAAATCCAATATCTTGCGCTTTCATGGCAGGTACAAATTCCAAATCAGCAGAAATGAAATCCTCTTCAACAATTCCATATTTATCATTTAGTATCTTCAGAACATTTAGTTTTACAAGCTCGGAACCCTCATCGCTTTTAAACGGCAAACTGCCGACCAAAACATTTAAATCCTCGCCCATAATAGCTTGGGACATTTTTTTATTCATCTGTTCTCTTGCCAAATGCGGAAGTAAATCTGTTATGCAAAAACAAGGTTCACCTTCATTTTCACCCAAAGAAACATCAACATATGTACCATCGTTTTTTACTATTCTTCCGTGTAGTGAAAGCG
This sequence comes from uncultured Oscillospiraceae bacterium, assembly GCA_905211185.1. Next base: position 6,334 of record CAJLZR010000031.1, read on the forward strand.
GAATGGTCGTCCATTGATATTTTTTTATACCGCCATAATAGTGGGTTTTAAGCATTGCAAAATCGCTATTTTCCATAAGCGGATTGGGTTTTAAATCTAGCCTTGGAGCATCAATGTGGGCTATTGCAAACTTTACGCCGTTTTTGACTCCATCTTTACCAATAACCGCAAGTACTATGCCACAATTTCTGTTAACCAAATAAACTTTATCGCCGGGTTTATATTTTTTGTTTTTATCAAATTCTTTAAACCCTTTATTTTTTATATCGTTTAAAACATATGCAACATTCTCGCGCTCCGTTTTGGCTTTATTCAAATATTCTTTGTAGCCTTTGCTGGAACTTTCGCATTTTTTCATTGGTATCATATCTTCTGCAGCTATTTTCAAATTTTCATCTAACTGCTCAAGTATCTGGCATCCTAATTTTGACTCTTCATTTTCCTTTGCTTTTTTAAATTCGTTTTTTTCTTTGCTCATTTTAAAACAACTCCTTTAATATTTTTAAATCAACTAAAATAAAGCATTTTGTAAATTTTTTTTGCTCGCTTCACTCTCTTTACATACCTACGTGTTTCTTTGTATGGTATGTTTTCAAGTGTTTTGCCGTCCTTAGAAATGTTTTTATTATCAAGCCAACGCTTCACAACTGTTTCTCCTGCATTATACGCACAAAGTGCCACTTCCTCATCGCCATACTTTTCCAAAAGAAGCGAAATAAGTAAAGTACCGTACATTATGTTAATATATGGGTCTTTAAGCTGACCCATATCAACATTTTTTTCATTTGTTCGCATTTGAAGCCACTTAAACGTATCCGGTGTTATTTGCATTAAACCTTGTGCATCGGCATGAGAATGCGCATCGCTATCAAACCCACTCTCACACTTAATTATAGCATATATGGTTTCTTTTTCAACATTGTAGGTTCTTGATGCTTTACTCACAATAGATTCATACTTTAGCGGAAACAAAGACTCTACCAAAAAACGAAGGCCCCAAAAAGCCAAAAAAACGGCGAGTATACTTATAAATAAAACCAAAAATATTTTTATTTTTTTACATATTTTTATAACCACACCAAAAGCACCCTCTTTAAGGAAAAACTTATAAAATTAGCTATACATTTATAACTTTAAAACCCGCCGCTCGTATAAGCCTATTATATACTGCCAAATTTTTAGATACTTCTCCGCTAAAATGAGCATACACCATACTAATATTCATGTCATCGATCTTTCTTAAAGCACCGAACAAATTGCGCTCCTGAGCGCTTATATCATCTTTGCTTCCATATGATATATATGGAATTTTTAAAAACGGTATGTCTTCGTCCAAACAAAGCGCAAGCGCACTGTTTTTTGACCGCTCGTTTACGTAATTTGAATAACTAAGTCTACTCCCCACAACCAAACAAACATCAGCACTCGGTGAATAGTGTTTGTACTTCATGCCGGGCGAAAGAACTTTCTGCCCAATTTTTAAATTTTCGTAAACAGCTTTATCAACCTCTATTTTTCCGATAACACTCTTTATATCCTCCGATGTAATAAATCCCGGTCTTAAAATTTTAGGTATTAAATCCAAAAAGGAAATTACCGTTGATTCCACCCCTACGCTACAATCCCCGCCGTCCACAATTGCGTCAACTTTCCCATATAAATCATGAACAACGTGCTCAAAAGATGTCGGGCTGGGTTTGCCTGAAATATTTGCCGAAGGAGCAACCAAAGGGACCCCCGATTTTTTTATGATT
>CAJLZR010000032.1 GCA_905211185.1 uncultured Oscillospiraceae bacterium
CTCTTACCACTGCCGATAGGGCCGCCAAGCTTGCAAATAACGATTGATTGTTTATTTAAAATAGAGTTATTTTTTTAAATTTGTTGCTTTAAAAAATCTCCCCGGCTCTTAGCTGAGGAGATTTTAAGTATAAAACCATTATTTAAATTATAGTAATTTATTTAATAAGCGGTTAAAAGTGTTATTTGCTAAAGTGATTTTAAGTTATTGATGGTAAACGAATAAATTTTTTGATTCAGCCAGGTCTCTTAATGTGGTCTGTTCTTCTCCAGCGGCCACATTCAAGCTTACACCTTCGCTCGTTAATGTATTGATGAGGGTTTGGATGTGTCCCTCGGATATATAATTGCGGGGTTGGAGTGTTTGTATGCGGTTGCGCAAGTAGTTCATATCTCCTAGAGTTAATTGATATCCACTACGCAAAAAGCTGTGTAATATATTATATCGAGTGATATCTGCAACACGACTACCAGCCAAGTGAATATAAGCGATTAAACTTACTCCCCATTCTTGTGTATAACCGCAGCATACATTTACCCCGTGATTTTGTAAATCACGTAGTATATAGTGTAGTTCTACATGGACTGGTTGCTTTTTGTTTTGGAGCATACAGTCTAGTGTTGTTTGCGCCATCACGTTGATGCCATTGGGAGTAGTTTCTGCCAGTTGTTGCCGTATTTGGGGATCTTGTGCATGTTCTAGAATTTGATGTACGGCATCAGAATTAGCCAATATAATGGCTGCTTGAAGAGGATGTAGACCGCTATCTTTATATGTTGAGTTCCAGTCACTATTATTAATAGCTTTTCTAAGCCAAGCTGCCATCTGATGACGCTTGTATGCATTAGATATATCTTCACGATATATAAACCCTATTAAAGCTAAGAACCCCAACGTAACTGTGGCGTCTATTATTATGCGTTTTTTAGTTTCGCTGTTGCTTTTGGATGTTTTTTTATTTTTCGAAAAATTTTTTGAGTCCGAGTTTTGCTCTTTCACGATTGATCCGCTTTCGGTCGAAGCATTTTTAAATTTATTATTTGCGCTGATCGGTGGTACTAATAAACCTAAACTAAGCGCAGTTGCCAAAACTCTGGGAATGTGTTTTTAAATTTTTTCATAGATGATAATCCTCACATAAAAATATCACGGCCTTATTATAACAAATTTATAACATTTTGTCAATAGTATTGTTTGTATGTAATGATATAAAACACCTCCCGATTTATTGGGAGGTGTTTTTACTAATTAATTTCTTTAAAGTAGATATTATACCAAACTATGAATATATAAATTGTCCAGATTTTTCTGCTGTTATCCCATTTCCCGTTATAGTGATCATCAAGTATTGAAATAAGCTCCTCGCAATTAAAGAATTTAGCTGCCGCATCTGAAAGGAATGCATCTTTTACTATGCCATAATACTTTTTATCACGCAGCCAAACCCTAGTTGGAACAGGGAATCCAAGCTTTTCTTTTTGTGCGGTATCAAAAGGCAGTCTTTTCATGGCGGCTTGTCTTAAAGCATATTTGGTATTTTCTTTCGGAGTCTTTAATTTTGTGGGTATTGTGGATGCAACCTTAAATACCTCTTTATCAAGGAACGGAACTCTGAGCTCCAGCGAATTTGCCATACTCATTCTGTCAGCTTTTAAAAGGATATCTCCTACCATCCACATGTTGATGTCAAGATACTGCATTTTTGTTACGTCATCGTAGTTTTTGGCTCTTTCATAAAGCGGCTTGCAAACATCTTGTGGGCGAGTGGCTAAAGCCGAATTTTTAAGAATTTTTTTCTTATCCTCTTCGGAAAACATGAGCGCATTGCCGATGAATTTGTTTTCGACGGTATTTTCTCCTCTGATTATAAAACTTCTTCCTTTAAACCTAAAAGGAATTTTCTTGACCAAATTTGCAAGGAACGTACGAGCTTTTTGATTAAATATTTTTTGATAGAGCCTAAATACTCTTGGTTCGTTGTAAACCGTATATCCGCCAAAGAGTTCATCTGCGCCCTCGCCCGAAAGTACTACTTTAACATGCTCGCTTGCGAGTTTGGAAACAAAGTAAAGAGCTATGCATGAGGGGTCGGCAAGGGGCTGATCCATATGGTACTGAACTTTTTTTATCGAATTCCAAAATTCTTCCGATGAAATTATTTTATAGTGATGATTAATGCCTATTTTTTTAGATAGATTTTGCGCCCAAGTGACTTCGTTATACTTTTCACCGAAATCAAAACCCACGGTAAACGCTTTTTGACCTTCAAAGTATGAGGAAACGTAGCTTGAATCCACTCCGCTTGAAAGGAAACAGCCAACCTCAACATCGCTGATTCTGTGCGCTTCAACCGAGTTTTTAAATACATCTTCTATTTGCTTTGAAGCGGTTTCCAAATCCAAATCTTCATTAATATTAAATTTGGCTTCAAAGTATCTTTCTATTTTTGCTTTTCCGTCTTTGTAATACATGTAGTGCCCCGGCATTAGGCAATAGACGTTTTCAAAAAATGTTTCGGGCGGTACGGCATATTGGAAAGAAAGGTATTTATCAAGCATTTTTTGGTTGAACTTTTTTTCGAAATTCGGGAACGCCAAAATGCTCTTAATTTCCGAAGCATATACGAAATTTTCACCAATTTTTGACCAGTGAAGCGGCTTTATTCCAAAAGGATCTCTTGCCATAAAAAGCGTTTTGTTTTCACGATCCCAAATCGCAAAAGCAAACATACCTCTGAGTTTTGGGAGCAAATCTTTGCCCCATTCTTCGAAGCCGTGTACTAAAACTTCCGAATCCGTTTGAGTATAAAATTTATGATTTTTTTGGATTAATTCTTCTTTTAACTCTTTATAGTTATAAATTTCACCATTAAATGTGAGAACTAAATTGTTGGTTTCGTTGTAAATCGGCTGCTCGCCGCCATCAATATCTATTATGCTAAGGCGTCTAAAGCCCATGGATACGTCCTTATCCACAAAAAATCCAGCACTATCCGGACCTCGGTGGGTTATTAAATCCGCCATGTTTTCTATAACTTTTGTTTTGTTTTGGATTTCTCCCGTAAATCCGCAAATTCCGCACATATTTTTTTGCCTCCAAAAGATTTTGTATATCGTATAGGAGCCTGTTTATCGGCGCTCCAAACTTGATTATATCATGTGTATATTTGGCATACAATATGATGGAAAAAATTATTTTTAAATAAAAAATATAAAATTTTCAAAAAACGCTTGACAATTATATATATATAATAACTACAAGAAGTGACCACTTCTTAAATTATAATTTATATTTTAAACTTGAAAGGTAGGTAATTAGAATGAAAAACATTAAAGGAAAGACTATGAAAGCTAATAGATTTGGAAGCGATTATTTGATTACGTTTTCTAGTGAGGACAATAGCGTGAGCATCGAGAGTCAATGTAAGGTAAAGAGACTTGATAAAGCTTTGAATCAGCATTTTAGCAAATTTTTTCAGAACTCCAAAGATGCGAATGTCAAGAAAGCTTATAGTACCGTGATGGAAGATGTAAGTGATATGCTTCCTAGGTTGGAAGAAAGTAAGAGGGGCAAGGATGAGCTTACTCTAAGAACAGATCTTTATGAAGATGGTACTATAGCTTTTTATCTAAATGATGCGATGTTATGTAAACTTAAATATAGCAAAGAACAAGTTTCTGAAATGATATTTTGGGTTCGGGCAATACTTTAGTTAATTACACTTATTTATGTTTACTAGGGTTTAGTTAGAGTGAGAACGCTTAAAAATAGTGATTTGATAACTAATATGATATTAAGCTATAAATAACCCCCACACATTAAACGTGTGGGGGTATTATGGTGGGCCATCTAGGACTCGAACCTAGGACCGACCGGTTATGAGCCGGTTGCTCTAACCAACTGAGCTAATGGCCCGAATTTTATTCGGTTAAGCACTATCAATTCTACCAATATTTTTACGAAATGTCAAGAATTAAAATTTGAATTTATATATAGATTATTATTTTTTTTGTTTTTATAAAAAATGTGTGGCTTTTAAACAATATAAAATCGTTTTTGTCATTTTCAAAATATACATATAGAAGTTAAGAGCGTAATATACTATAATATATTTGAAAAGATATTTTAAAGAAAAATTTCTGTTAAGAGGTAAGTTATTCAATGGTGAACACGCTTCAAGAAGAAAAAAAATCAAAAAAAGTACATCAGTCATTCGCTCTTGGTGCGCTTATAATGGCTGTTGGTATGCTGATAGTAAAGCTTGCCGGAGCGGCTTTTAAAATACCGCTTGCTTATATTTTGGGAGGAGTGGGGCAAGGCTATTTTAACATTGCTTACAGCCTTTATAACCCTCTTTATGCACTTGCAACTGCAGGCCTTCCGATAGCGATTTCCCGAATGGTTGCCCAAAATATGACCGCCAAAAGATATAAAGATGTTCGCATGATTCATAAAGTATCTGTTCCGATATTTATTTTTACGGGTCTGATAGCAACAGTACTTATGATAGTAGGTTCGCCTTTGTGCGCTAAATTTACACATTCTCCCGGAGCCATTTATTCTTTGCTTGCATTATCTCCGACTGTTTTGTTTTCGTGTTTGATTTCTATTTACAAAGGCTATTACGAAGGCCTTAGAAATATGATTCCGACTGCTGTTTCCGAAATTGTAGAGGCAATCGGAAAAGTTATTTTCGGTGTGGGACTTTCTGCGTTTGTTGTGTGGTACGGAATGAACGAATATAGCTTATATGGTACCGTTTTTGGAAATTATTATGAAAGTGAAGCTTTGGCTTTTGATGCAACGCTGCCATTTGCATCGGCAGGAGCGGTGCTTGGTATTACTTTGGGGTCTATTTCGGGATTTATATATATTTTTCTAAAGTATAAACTTTCAGGTGATGGAATAACAAAAAAAGAAATTGAAGAATCTCCCGAAGCGCATGATAGAAAAAAAATAGTAAAAATGCTCTGGAGCATTGCAACCCCGATAGCGCTGGGAGCAATAATAATGAATTTGGCGGGTGCGATTGACGCGATGCTTGTTCAGCGTAGGCTCAGCGATATTATGAACAGTACGCCCGATATTTTGCTAAAAGTCTATGAAGGGCTTATTCCCGGCGAAGTAGTAGGAGAGGGAAAAACTCATAATTTTCTTGCCGGTTGTTTTGCGTATATGAGTACAATTACAATGCTTTTACCGACGATTACGCAAGGTTTTTCCATAAGTGCTCTTCCAAATGTTACAACCTCTTGGGTTAAAGGAGTTAAATCAAAAATCAAATCAAATATTGAAACGGTTATGAAACTAACGGCAATAATTTCTTTTCCTATGGGTATAGGAATGTCAGTCCTTTCTCATCCAATAATGGATTTGATTTATAATACCATGGGTACAAGTCGAAAGTGTGAGATATTTATTTCTGCAGAGATAATGCAGCTTTATGCACTGGCGACGATTTTAATTGCTATAAGTACTCCGATATGCGGTATGCTCCAAGCGATCGGGAGAGCCGATTTGCCACTTAAGATACTAACTATTGGTATGATTATGAAGGTGGTGCTTAATTATATTTTGGTTGGAATACCTGAAATAAACATTCAAGGCGCCGGAATAGGAACACTGGTTTGTTATTTATTTGTATGCGTTAGCGGAATAATACTTCTAAATAGAGAAGCGAGAATCAAGGTGGATTTGTTAGCTATAATCGGTAAACCATTGCTGTGTGGACTTGTGTGTGGAGCGGTTGCATATTTATCGCACGGATTATTTATAAGATTTATTAATCCGAAACTTTCAACACTAATAGCCATTTTATTGGCAGCTTTTGCCTACTTAATAGCGTTGTTTTTATTTAGAGCCATAACGTATTCGGATCTTAGTTCCATTCCAAAAAGCAAAAAAATTGTGAAAGTACTTGAAAAATATCACTTATTGGGGTAATATGGAAGCAAATGTAAAATTTTCCAATATTTTACATTTGCTATTATTTTTACGGAGAGTAGGATTTTTATGGAATTGGTTCGTAGTAAACGAAAATACTCATTAGGTGATTTTTTGGAAATCGTAAATACTTTAAGGGAGGCAAGCGGTGGCTCGTGGGATAGGGCGCAGTCCCATTCAAATATAAGGTCCGATTTGATTGAGGAAACATATGAAGTTATAGAAGCTATTGATTTAAACGATATTCAAATGCTCAAAGAATCGTTGGGAAATGTTTTGTTTCAAGTGGCGCTACACTGTAATATTGAGGAAAAAAGAGGCAATTTTTCTTTTGAAGATATAGTTGATAAAATTTGCAGGGAAATAATACTTCGCTATCCGCACATTTTTCCGGATGAGATGCTTGGTAATCATTTAAGATATGCAAGAGATGAGAAAACTTCAGACTATGGCGGCGCTTGTGGCGGGAGATTTTCTAATTTAAGAGCACGCAACGAGAGTGTTGTAGAAAGCGTAAAGAATATTTCTAAAATATTACCGGCCCTAATGCGTGCCGAAAAAGTTCAAATAAGAGCCGCAAGAGCAGGATATGGAATTTATTCGATTGAAGATGCCTTAAATCAAACTTTTGAAAAATTAAATTATTTGGAACATTTAATTTTAAATGGGCATCAGGAAAATTATGGAAAAGAGCTTGGAGACCTACTGTTTTCTATAACTGAGGTGTCCAGATTAGTGAGCGTTGATGCCGAAAGTGCGCTTTATGATGCATGTGAAAGATATAAAAATGAATTTTTATATAAATGAAAGAAGAAACAAAAAAATAATTGCTTGGTTAAATTATCATTATTTTTATTATTTGTCAAATGAGCTTAAATCGATTTTAATTCCAGGACCCATTGTAGGTGCTACTGAAATATTCTTTAAGTATTGACCTTTAACTGTAGATGGTTTTGATTTAATTATAACATTTACAAAAGCATCTAAGTTTTCAACTAACTTATCAGCATCAAATGATACTTTACCAATAATAGCATGAACGTTACCATATGAATCTGTTCTGTATTCAACACGTCCTTTTTTAATATCATCAATAGCTTTTTTAACATCTGTAGTAACTGTTCCAGTTTTTGGGTTTGGCATAAGACCTCTTGGTCCTAAAACCTTACCTAATTTACCAAGCATTGGCATCATTTCTGGTGTAGCAATGATTACATCAAAATCTAACCAGTTTTCTTTTTCGATTTTTTCAACTAAATCAGCATCTCCAACAAAGTCAGCTCCTGCTTCCTTAGCGATTTGTGCTTGATTTGTTTTAGATAAAACTAAAATTCTTTTTGTTTTACCTGTTCCATTTGGTAATACGATTGCACCTCTTAATTGTTGATCAGATTTTCTAGAATTAATTTCATAGCTACTTCAACTGAACCATCAAATTTACTTGTGCTAACTTTTTTAACTAGTTCTACAGCTTCTTCTTTTGTATATGCTTTACCTTTTTCTATTTGGTTTAAAGCTTCAATATATTTTTTACTTTTCTTTGCCATTTTACTTTCCTCCTTTGTGGTTTTAGCGGATATTCCTCCCACATAGGTTTAACCTATATGATAAAATTCCTACTCAGTTATTTCGATTCCCATATTACGTGCTGTACCAGCAATTATTTTTTCTGCTTGTTCAACTGTATAAGCATTTAAATCTGGTAATTTAGTTTCAGCTATTTCACGTAATTGAGCTTTAGTAATAGAACCAACGATTTCGTTAGCACCTTTACTTGATGCTGATTTTACTCCTGCTGCTTTCTTAATTAAGAATGCTGCTGGTGGAGTTTTTACTTTGAAATCAAATGATCTATCGTCATAAACGAATACCTCAACTGGTAATACATCTCCCATTTTATCTTTTGTAGCGTCATTAAATCTGTTACAAAAATCTGGTAATGCGATACCTGCAGGTCCTAACGCTGTACCAACTGGTGGTGCTGCTGTTGCTTTACCAGCAGGAATTTGAAGTTTGATCTTTTTTACTATTTCTTTTGCCACGAAAAACACCTCCTATTATTTTTTTTCGTGAGTGGTCAAACGGACTATTTGCC
>CAJLZR010000033.1 GCA_905211185.1 uncultured Oscillospiraceae bacterium
TTTTTAATTTTAAGGAGGAAAAAATTATGTCAAATCCAAACGCAAAATTCGGAGCAAAGGAAGTAATGGACGTTACTCTTTACAATATGAGTTCTGGTAAACCTGTCATTTGCTTCGATACTTTAAAAACTTCAAGCATCAGCGTAACTTCCGAAAAGGTGTACGCTAGGGGCGGAAAAGGAAACCCGAAAATAATCACATGGGAGATAAACAAAGAAGCAACACTCAATATTGAAGATGCTCTTATCTCCCCAAAATCTATGGAATTAATCTCAGGTATGGCAACTAGGGTCGGTACAAGAACAGTTTATGTTCGTCAAGATACTGAGTGGGATACCAGCGGTACGAAACCTGTTGATAAGGGCGATATTTATCCGCTTACTTGTTCCAGCGAGGGAGTTATAAACCTTGCTTTTACACCAAAGGAAACCGCCGAAAACATCAAAATATATTTAAGAGACGATGATTGCGGTACGCTTGTTTCAATGACAGATGCAAGTCTTTCTGCCAATGCGTTGACTTTAGGTGATGCAGGAAAAACGACCGCTGCGGGTAAGAAAGTCATAGCTTACTATACAAGAGATACATCGGAAACTGCTCAAACTTATGTTATAACTTCGGATAAATTCTCAGGAACCTATAAACTTGTCGGAGATACTGTTATCAGAAATGCCGAAACAGGTCTTGATGAGCCATTCCAAGTTATTATTCCGAACCTTAAATGGACTTCAAACCTTGAGCTTGGATTTAGTGCTGAGGGCGACCCCTCAACGACATCATTTGAGTGTGAAATCATGCGTGAAAGCGGAAGCTCAACTATGATTGAGATGATTAAGTATGATTAGCAAATATAACGTAGATAATTCGGCACTTGGGAAGCTGAAGCGAACCTTTGACGGAATTCTTTTTGATAGTTTATTAGAGTGCCGATTCTACAAAGAAGTTATAATTCCAAAAATAAAATCAGGCGAAATAAAGAACGTAAACAGGCAGGTAAAATACGAACTCCTGCCTTCGTTCGTTTATAAGAATAGAAAAATTCAAGCAATAAATTACATCAGTGATTTTGATATATCGTATAGCAATGGTGATTTTGAAGTCGTTGATGTAAAAGGTTTTGTAAATCCGATTGATAAAATAAAATCCAAAATGTTTAAGCATAAATATCCCGACTTAAACCTAAAGTTTGTTGGATATACAAAAGAGCTCGGATGGCATGAAAAATAGATAGGAGATATTAATTTATGAATATAAAAGATTTAGAAAGTTTAGTTTTGGAAAATAAGGAAGAAATAATAGAATTTGAAAACTACAAAATAAAGTTTAACCCCACTCTATCTTTTGAAAAGTTAAGTTTAGTAAGCGATAAGATTTCTGATGAAGTGATAAACAACAAAGGTATATATTTCCCCTCTCTTGCAAATGTTTTGATATTCTACTTCTTAACTTTAAATATGACTGATTTACCACTAAAACAAGGCGAAACCATTGACCTTGATTTTACGTATAACTTAATGATTTCAAAGCTTGGAGAAATGCTTTTTGATAAGTTTGCGGCTACTAAAGCATATAAAACGCTAAAGAAACAAATAGACAAACAAATTCAGTTTAAAAAAGATTGTTATCTTAGAAAAATCTCAAAAGATAAAACTCTTGAAAACCTGGATAAGCTCGTCAAAAAGATAACTGAAATACTTGAAAATCAAAAGCACTTGATGTCATCTGAAACAGTTAAAAAACTTGAAAAAATTTCTAAGAATTTAAGTGCCAAGAATGAAGGTTAAAAGCTTAAAAGAACTTAGAAAAATCGTAGAAAAAGCGATTGACGATTCACTTGAAAATGAAGTCTTTGAAGCTACAAGAAGCGAGGAAATAAAATCCATTGAAACCGATGTTTTCGAAGTGTATACCCCCGCAATGTACGAACGGAGAGATGCTGACGGAATTGATAATGAAAAGAATATGGTTCATGATGAAGTGAAAAACGGGACTATCAAAATTGAGAATATTACAGAATTCAATCCGGGATATAAAACAGCTAACTTAGGGGCTGGATTGCCGGTGTTAATTGAATACGGTCATGGCGGTAAACACTATTATTATGATTACCCTTGCTCAGACGAATTTTGTGATCCAAGACCATTTATAGCCAACACGAGAGAAAGGCTTAAAAAATCCGGCAAACACAAAGAAGCTCTAAAAAATGGACTAATTAGAAACCACGTAAAATCAAAATAATAAATAAAAGAGGTGAAATTATGGACGATGAATTAAAAATAGTAATCAAAGCGGTTTTAGATGATAATGCAGAAAAAGACTTAAATAGTCAGCTTAAAAACCTCAAATTAGATCCTATTTCACCCGATATAAAACTAAAAGCAAACACCTCAAAAGCCAAGAAAACAGCAGAAAAAGCCATAAAAGATATAAACGAAATCATATCGAAAAAGGTTATTAAAAACCCTATCGCTCTTGGCATTTTCAAAGAATTTGGAATTAAAAATAAGCTTGATAGGGAAGAAATATCCAAAGCCGTAGAAAGTTATCAGAACGCTCTTAAAATCGGGAATAAAGATGAAATAGTAAAAAGTTATGATGATTTATTTGCTGCCATAAAAGGTAGCTTTTTTAATTTTACAAAATCTTTAGGCGACCATGAGCAAGCATTTTTAAGTCGTTTTAATAAGCAAAAAATGTATATAAGTCCGCAAATTAAGGGCGATTTAGGAAAGGACAATTACAAATATTATCGCCAAAACTTAGTCGGAAAACTGACAACAGACCCACATAAAGCCCTCTCTCCTGATGTCTTATATGGTGAAATTTATAGTGATGTCGGCGGTGGCATTATACCTCACCCAAGTGAAATTATAAATGATAGCGACAGATTTCAAACTATCGCAAATAAGATTATTGAACTTAGAGAAAGAGCAAAAGCCACGTACGATGAAGAAGATATTTTATGGAACATCGGTTCTGATAATGAAATTAAAAAACGGATAAACGATATATTGAGTGCTTCAAATACCGTAAAAGAGACCGCTAAGATTGTACGACCAATAATTAAAAATATAAAATCAGATTTAGTTGATATGTCCGACCCTCATTGGCGGAGCATCATTGAAAATGCACCTTTTGATATAAATGAGAAACCAAAGAGGAGCATAAAAGTACCATTTCAAATTGACCTTAATAATCCGGATGAAGTTCAAATGGAAATGGAACGCATTGTTTCGGAATTTACAAAAAATAAAGGCAAGCTAATTGATTATAAAATTAGTACCACAACTGATTTCGATGAAAATGAGAACGAAAGAATTGAAAGCTTATCTGCTGCCGTAATTAAATATAGAAATGAGCTTGGCGAAACTATAACCAAACAACTTAGGTGGCAAAGAATCGGTCAAGAAATAGACCAAAGCGGCGAAAAGCAAGCTATAATGGGCTTTGCTGAAAACTATGCCATATATTCACAAAATATTGAAAAAGCCACAGAAAAACAGGAAAAGCTAAGAATATCTACTGAAAAACTCGAAAACAAACTTGTAGAATACAGAAAATCTTTTGAAAATCTTCAAATTAAAGCTGATAAATCCGGTGTTAAATTAAATGCTGATAACATATCATCTTTTGAAAAAGCAATAAATAATAAAAACCTTGAACAAGCAAGACACTTACTTTCTATGCTTTCTAAAGAGTGGCAAGGTCTAAACGCTGCAATGGTTAAAGATACACCGAACACAGCTTTAGAGAATATGAATCGGTATATTACCAAAATGCCGTATGCTATTGAGGCTTTGGAGATAAAATTAAAAACTTTATCTAATCCATCTAAGGAGCTTCAAGATAAAGTTCAAAACCTAAAAATAGGACTTGAAAACGTATATAAATCAAGTTCAAATGATGAAAAACTTGCAAACTATGGAAAGCTTAAACAAGCAATAACCAATGTAAACGCAGAGCTTACCAATCAAATAAAACTACAAAGAGAACTCAATCAAAATGCTAATTTGGTCTATGATAAGCAAACGTTTTCTAATCGCATACAAACTTGGATAAATCAGAACGCAGAAGCAGCGAAAGTTTTTAGGAATGAAATTGAGAAAGTAAAAGAGCAAATTGAAAACGCTGATAAATTCAAGCTTACAAATTTAAAGAAGCAATTTCAAGAAATTACGACAAATGCCAAAGCTATGGGGATTACTTCCGAAACGATTTTCGAGAAAATCTTTGGTATGTTCGGAAAGCTTTCTACAATGCTTTTTGGCGGAAGTTTTCTCATTTTTGCAGTTAATTCGCTTAAAGAGATTTATAACAATATCCTTTCGATTGATAGTGCCCTCGTTAACGTCAAGAAAGTAACCGATGAAACCGACCAAACATATCAAAAACTTATTTCAGATTCGTCAACTTGGGCGGTAAAACTTGGCACTTCGATTGACAAGATGATGAACACCACCGCTGACTTTGTCCGTCATGGTTATAATCTCAAAGATGCTTTTGATTTATCAAAAACGGCAGCGATTTTTAAAAATGTTTCATATACAGACATCGGAACCGCTTCCACTAATATAATTTCCACGATGAAAGCTTTCAAAATGGAAGCTAAAGATAGCATGAACATTATTGATAAACTCAATGATGTCGGAAATAAATTCTCGATTTCAAGTGCCGGACTTTCTGAAGGTCTTAGAGTTTCGGCTGCTTCTTTGGCGACCGCTAATAACACTCTTGATGAATCTTTGGGATTAATTACCGCAGCAAATGAAGTAATCCAAGACCCAAGAGAAGCCGGAAATGCGGTTAAAGTCCTTTCATTAAGACTTAGAAACACCAAAGGAAAATTAGAGGAAATCGGTGAAAGCACCGAAGGTATGGTTGAGTCAGTAACAAGACTTCAAACACAACTTTTGAACCTAACTAACGGCAAAGTCAACATTATGGCCAACTCCGACACGTTTAAATCAACGTATCAGATAATGAAAGAAATTGCTAATGTGTGGGATGATTTAACAGACGTTAAACGTGCAAACATAATTGAGCTTATCGCTGGAAAGCACAGAGCAAACGTTATAACCTCGATAGTTAAAAGCATGAAAACCGCAGAAGATGTGGTAAATGTTTCCTTAAACTCTCAAGGCTCTGCTATGCGTGAGCAAGAGAAAAGCATGAATTCCATTCATGCCAAAACGGAGCAGATTAAAGCAAGTGTTCAATCGCTATCTACCTCTGTAATGGATAGCGGATTTGTAAAATTCCTTCTTGATTTGGGGACTATCGGAGTTGGAAATCTTCAAAAATTGGTCGATACTTTTGGCGCATTACCAACAATTCTAACAGCAATTTCAACAACAATGAGCCTTATAGGCAAATCAGGCGGATTTTTTAGTTTACTTGAAAACGAAGAAACAGGCGAAAAAGCGCTTGGTTTCTTGGGCAAAAGGTTAGACTTAGTAAAACAGCAATGGATTGAAGCTAAAAACTTAAAAGAAAAAATCAGTACGCTTTTTACTACCAACGCACAGCTTGAAAACCGAAAAGCTTTTGCAGTTCAACTTGAAACAGATAAAAATTCACTAAGGAACTACATTTCGGCTATCGATCACGGAGTAAGTGAAATCACTGCGTTCGAAAAGACGATGTCAAACGCAAGCGAAGCGGCCAAGAATTACGCTAAAAGCAATGATTCATCTTCGCTTAGCATCAAAAACTTTATTTCACTTCAAAAGTCATTAAATAGTGCAACAAAATCTACTATCCTTTCGACAATCGCATTAACTGTTGCCGAAACTGCATTAAATGCAGCTCTCACAATGGGTCTTAGCCTTGCGATTGAAGGTCTTGTTACATGGTTTGTAAATCTTGGAAACGCACAACAAAGAGCAGTTGATAGCGCCGATGAACTTGCTCACTGCTATCAAGAACAGATGAAAGCTCTTAGTGTCAACTCTAAGAATGTTCAAAATATTTCCCAAGAATATGAGAAATTATCAAAAGGTGTAAATTCGTTTGGCGAGAACATTTCGTTAACCAACACAGAGTACCAAAGATACAATGAAATCGTTAATCAAATTGCAGACATGTTTCCTCAATTAGTCGAGGGGCGAACCGCCGAAGGCAATGCAATTATTAAACAAAAAGGCAGTATAGAAGCGTTAAATAAAGCTCTCAAAGAGCAAAAACAACTTGCGAATGACGAAATAATTAAAAATCAAGAAGATATTTTTAAGGGATTTCGTCAAACTTCTTTTGAAGGAATCACCACATGGACAACACAAAAAGATGCTCTATACAAAGATAAGCAAATCTTAGAAATCCTTATAAAAGATATTGATGATTACAATAAGCTTATAAACGAACACGCTAATATGGATTTCTACTCCGCAAATCTTCTTAAAAAAGTTGGAGTGCATGACTTTGATGAGATGTCGCCGAGATCCATTTTTGAAAGTTTAACCAAAAACAAAAACTTAGTTCTATCTCACTATCGAACTCTCGTTGCTGAAATTAATTCAGAAATAGCAAAAATCCAGCCCATAATGACCGCTAACCTTGAAAACTCTGATGATTATCAAAAGCTCGATGAAAACGTACAAAACTACGTTAAATCTATGGTCGGTGCTATTGACATAGCTACGCTTAGTCAGTTTCAAAATGCGGGTCAGATGAATTCATGGATTGACCTTAATATCTTGCAGCCGATTGTAAACAATCAAGATAATGTCCGAGAAAAACTACGTAATTTGTTTTCGCTCGACAAGGAAAGTTTACCGGCTGATGAATACATTTTAGCGGTTAATAGCTTGGTTGAAGAAATCGCAAATACGCTTAACTTGGACCCGATTGTACTCAAAACAAAACTCGGTTTTTCTGATATTTCTGCAAGCATAGACGAAACCAAAAATTCACTACCCGAACTTTCAAAGGAAGTTGATAGTTTAAACTCATCATTTGATTCAATTGAAAAATCAATAAACAACATGGCTTCCTCCCTCTCACTCCTTGATGGTGTTATTAAAAACGTAACAGACGGAACGTACCTTTCGGGTCAGGAAGTTTCAAAATTAATCATGAAATATCCTGAACTTTCGGATAAAATCTTGCAAACCTCAAAAGGATATACCTTTGAGATTGAAGTCTTGCAGAAACTAAGAGAAGAAAAAGTAAATGAACAAAAAACAGCTATTCAAGCGGAGATTAATATCACCGAAAAAACTCTTGAAAGTATAAAATCAAGGCTCATTGGTTATCAATCCGAAATCGGAGCAATTAATAGCGTAGCACAAGCTAAAGCAACACTCGCTAATATTGAAACAGAATCTCAAAATGAAAATATATTTAGTAGACTTTGGCGAGGAATCACAGGCAGACCTCAAATCTCCAAAATGAAATCAGATTTAGAGGGTTACATAGACTTATCGGGTAAAATCGAAAACGCTCAGAAAAGGATTAATGCCTTAAACACAAGTCTTTCGCTTGTTTCACTGCCGAATTACACCCATGCGGTAAATAATGCTTCAAGAGCTACCAAAGACCATAACAAAGCCTTAAACGATAACAGAAAAGCTCTTGATAATCAGAAAAAAGCTCTGGAAGATAGTCAAAAAGCAATAAACAATCTGCTTGATATGACTGTCAAGATGATAAAACGGCAAAAGGAGAATGAAAAAGAAGCCTTAAAAGAGAGTCTTGACGGATATAAAAAGAAAATCGACCTAATGAAGCAAACTCTTGATATTCGTAAAGATGAATATCACTATCAAAAAGAGCTTTCGGATAAAAATTTCGAGATAAATAAAATCCAAAACAAATTAAACGCTTTAAGGTTCGATGATAGTGCTGAAGCCCAGAAGAAGCGTAAAGAACTTGAAGAAAAACTCAAAAAAGATAATGAGGATTTACAAAAGTTTCTTTATGACAATGGTGTTGAAAGGCAGAAAAAAGCTCTTGATATCGAGTACAAACAATTTAAAGATTCTCATGATAATCAAATTAAAGCTATTGATGAATATTTAAAAGAAGAAG
>CAJLZR010000034.1 GCA_905211185.1 uncultured Oscillospiraceae bacterium
ATATATTTTTATAAAATCTAACGTTTATTTGTTTACTCCTAGCCATATCTGAATTAAGGCTTGAAATCATGAGTTTGTTAAAGGATAAAAACCATATCAAAACTATTATAACGGCAGCTATTGCCAACGTTAATATCTCATTTTTGGTAATTGAAAGCACATCGCCGGTTAAATATCCGGTATACTTGGAAAATCCACCGCTCGCCGATAGAATAACTATTCCTATGGCCATGCCGGCTGACGAAAAAACCCCTATAATAGTATCTGCCGAAGAAACTTTGGATTCAATAATGGTCGATATTCCAAGCGCAAATATAATAGCAAACGCAATCATGGAAACAGCATAATTATTGATTCCAAGCATAACTCCAATTGCTATACCCGTCAAAGCGCAATGCCCCATAGCATCCGAAAAGAAAGACATTTTATTGTTAACAATCATGGTGCCTATAAGTCCAAAAAGCGGCGCAATAAGAAGCACTGCCAAAAACGCATTTTTCATAAAAGAAAACTCCACCCATGAAAAAGGCAGCATTTTTTCCATAATCGAATAAACTATTTCCATATCTTTTCGCCCCCGTCTATGTTAAGGCCAAAAACTTCACGTACCTTTTCGCTTTTATATAGCTCCTTTGCGCTCCCCATTTCCACAACGCTGCTGCTTATAAGCGCATAGGAAGTGGCGTATTTTGCAACGTGCCCAAGGTCATGCGAAACCAATATGACGGGCATATGAAAATCTTCACGCATGGATTCAATTAAACTATAAAACCTACTTATTCCCTTACGGTCGACCGCCGAAACAGGTTCGTCAAGGAGCAAAATATCAGGTCGGGGCTCTAACGCAAAAGCAAGCAAAACACGCTGGAGTTCTCCGCCGGAAAGGCTTCCTATGGGCTTGTTTATATTTTTTTGAGCGTCTACTTTTTCGAGTATCTCGATGG
The DNA here is from genome assembly GCA_905211185.1 of uncultured Oscillospiraceae bacterium. The sequence goes on from CAJLZR010000034.1 coordinate 945, forward strand.
CTTTATTTTTTGCTTTCTTACTGTGTCCAAACCAAACAGGCAACCCCGAAAAATTGGCACAAAACAAATCCAAAACCGTCATAGGTGTGTTTCTTTCAAAACTAAGTCTTTGAGGGACATATCCAATTTTCGGATGAGCAATGTTTTTATTTTCCGAATCAAAAAAATTTATAGTTCCCGTATAATCCACGTTTCCGAGTATTGCTTTTAAAAGGGTGGTTTTCCCTGCACCGTTTTGCCCGATAAGCGCCAAAGTTTCCCCGTGATTGGCAGTAAACGAAACATTATTTAAAACCGTTTGCCCTCCACGCTTAACGCACAAATTATTAACCTTAACGCTACACTTACATTTTTCCATAGTTTAAAAACCCTTTGCTTTTTAGTCTATTTTAATGCTTCTTTTAAAACCGCCATATTTTCTCTCATTTTGTTTATATAATCGTCTTTTGAGCCGGTTCCCGTAACAATCGGATCAAGAGTGTAAATCTTTGCGCCTGTTTCTGCCGATATAATTTTAGCCGAAGAATCCGAATACTGTGGTTCGGTAAATAAAGCGGATATATTATACTCTTTTACCTTTTCCATTATTTCAGAAATTTCTTTTGCGCTCGGCTCACTTCCCGGCTCGCTGGTTATGACATCAACTATATTCAGTCCAAATTCTTTCGCAAAATAAGGGAATGCCTCGTGGAAAGTAATAATATTTTTTCCTTTTATACCACCGAGCCCGGCTTTCATTTCACTTTTTAAATCATTTAATTTCTTTATGTATTTATCTGCGTTTTCTTGGTATTTTTCGGCATTAACTGAGTCTATTTTTGCGAGTCCTTCCGAAATATTTTGAACTTGTTTTATAGAGTTATCAATTGAAAGCCAAATATGTGGATTATATTCATGCTCGCAATCTTCCTCGTGATCGTGATCGCAATCTTCATCTTTTATCAAATCTATTTCTTTACTTGAATCAACTATCTTAACACTTGGCAGTTCATTTACTACTTTACCCAAAAAAGATTCCATTCCTGCTCCGTTTATAATAAAGGCAGAAGACCGCTCGATTTTTTTAAGGTCTTCCGACTGAAGCTGAAAATTATGAAGGCACCCTTTATGACTTTCGGACATATTGAGAACCTCTACGTCATCTATACCGTCTGCTATATTGGAAACCATAATATAAACGGGATAACACGAAGCCACAAGCTTTTTTTTGCTATCATCATGCTTCTTGCAACCACCGAAAAATATTACCGTAAAAGCAAAAAGAAAAACCAAACACGTAAAGCTAAGAATCTTTTTAATATCAAACTTAAATTTAAAAATATTTTTCTTTCCCATACAAAAACTCCAAACAATATGATTATTACCCATGATAACCTTCAGACTGAAGATACATATTTTCAACTATTATATCGTGTATTTCGCCAAGCGAAGCACAATACTCAAGCACTTCCCAAGGAGTGTTTGTGTGGAAATGAAGCTTTATAAAATTTTCATCTCCCGTTACCAGCAAACAATCCCCTTGTATGTTGTCTTTTATGTAATCATTTATGTTATCTTCGGATAAATTTTCTCCCTCTATTAAAAGCTGAGTATCAAACTTATATTCCAGCATGTTTATTCCCTCACTTATAAACTTAAATCGTAATTTCATCTTTTAATTTTTCAAAAGTTTTTTCGCCTATTCCGCTAACTTCCATAAGTTCCTCTTTTGACGAAAATCCTCCGTGCGTTTCTCTATAATTTATTATCTTTTCGGCTGTTTGCTCGCCGATTCCTTTTAGTTTCATAAGTTCTCGTCTTTTGCGGCTTTGTTTATATTAATTTTTGCAGCACCCAAACTATCATTTTCTTCTCTTGTGACCATATTATCGGCACTAATTTGAACAGAAGTATCAACATCCGGAGCAACAAAAGCGTTGTATCCGATTATCAACGCAAAAATTAAAATGGCCAAACCTATCAAATACCGCACATAATTTGGCAAATTAAATTCTTTTTTATAAAGCTGGTTTTCCTGATCCGGTTTCGTAAATCTCATTCCCTTTTTTCGAACTTTTATTTTACAAACGTAAGCTTAATTATAACAAATTTAAATTCATAAAGCTATAATTTTACAAAAAATAAAACACGCACGATTAAACCCACAGAATAGCTTCGCTTAACCAAATTAAGCACTTAAAAGACAAATATGACCTCACGCTAAATTTTTAGAAGAATGCCATTAAAGCAAAGATTATAGAAAAATAATAAAAAATATTGACTAAAAAAATATTTTATGATATTTATGTTAGCAAGGGTTTCTACTCTTTATCCGTTTACTTATAGCGGAAACAGTATTTTGAAATAAATTAAAAGATGCAATTGATTTATTTCGAAAAGTAAAATTCAAGGAGGTTTATTTATGAAAACATGGAAATTTTTAGGGGCACCGCTCATGCTTATGCTCCTTGCAGGCATGCCGTGGTGCATTGCATCTGCCGAAGATGACAGAACCGAACCGGTGGTCGTTAACGCCGGAGAGAATGTTACTGTCGGAAATGTAACCGTAGATGGTAGTGAGCGTGCGATAAGTGTAGAGGCGAATCCAACCGAAGAAGACGCAAAAGATGCAACCGTCACAGTAAATGGGAATGTTTCTTTGCAACACGATTCCAATGCGGTTGCGATTTATGCAGAAAGCGATGACAGCGGTCAAGCAACCGCAACCGTAAAAGGCAATGTCAAATCTAAAGCCTCAGGTGGAAATGCTTGTGGAGTGCTGGCAGGAAGGAACAGTGACAAAAGCACAACAACCGTAAAGGTTTCAGGTGGTGTCTCCTCAGAGGGGCAAGACAATTCAGCGGGAATTATGTCATACGACTCAGATATTAGCATAGGCGCAGACGTAACTGCAAATGGCACATACTCTACGGGGATACGTATACGATCTGATAAACAAGCATCCGTGTCGGTAGCAGGAAATGTTTCCGCTTTCGGAAACAATGTTGAAGGTCTGGCAGTAAAATCATACAGTCGTTATCCAATCTACGCTGATGCTCCTTCGCTAATCGCTAACGGAAATTTCACGGTAGACGTAGGAGGCAATGTTACAGCTACGGCACCTGACGGCGGTCAAGCAACCGGCCTGTGTATTAGTACGAAAACAATTGATAATCCTAGGGTAGCTAGTGTAGCTCAAACACCCCGCACATTGACTCACAATGACGACAACCAAACAACCACCTCACCTACCACGGAAAAAAATTCCATTCTTTTACACAAAAATTTAATCTCTGATGGTGTAGGAATCTTGCGTGAATTATCATCAGAGGAAATGAGTGGACCGATAGATGTTCCGAACAGGGATAACAAAGTTAATGTTTTAGTGGAAGAAGTACTTGATGCGAAGGACGTAGGTGTTCTGCTTAGAGAATATTCACCCACTGAAACGCGAATAAACTCCCAGCTGGATCCCAACTTAAATTTAACTGTATGGAAAATAAAATTGAACGATAACAACAATGCGGCAGAAAAAGAACTAGCAGCGTCAGAACCGGATATACCCGTAGCTAACGCCGAAACACCATCAACAAATTCCAAATACAATTTGACTGATGTCCAAAAAACTTCACGTCTAAACACACGAGGTAATGCTTCTACTCGGACCACGGCCAGAGATTTTGAACTCAACAATATTATGTATATTATAAAAGTTGAGCAGCCAAGCGAAGGCGGAACAATAACAGCCGTGGATGAAAACGGAAATGATCTTGCAAAAAGTTTTGGGTTTGACGTGGCTCACGAAGGCGAGAAAGTTATGCTGAAAGCAAATTTAGAGGAAGGATACAAAATAATCGCTGCTTATAACGGTTTAGGTGAAAAACAACCTCTTTTAAAGGATGAGCAAGGTAATTATTATATCTTTATTCCAAAAGGAGGCGGAGTTTACCTTAGTGCAGAACTCGAGGATACAACTGAACACTCTTATTCCAAACCAGAAAATGATGAAAAAGAATCCATCAAAAATGAAACCTCAAACGGCGACCTTGAATCAAAAGATAAGGATGCGGAAGAGCTAGATGTCAGTCCGGTGATGCCAAAAACTGGAGATAATGCTAGGGTAATGCCATGGCTGATAATTTCAGTAGTTAGCATTGGCGGAATATCAATAATAGAATTATATAATAAAAAGGCGAAAAGAATATATTCAAACTAAGATTTTTGTATATTTACAGCCATCTAATTATCCACTGATATAATCGGTGGATAATTTTATGCAGACAAAACAAACGCTAAAATTGCAATCAATATGACCGCCAAATATACCATTTATACCTATGTATCGACTTTTATTGTACTACTCCTCATAATTCTAGAGGAACTTGACAATAAGCATTAAATATGTCATATCGTAGTTAGTAAATGTTTATTTAATTAATAAAAAGGATCACATTTGAAAAACTTGCAAAATAAACAATTTTTGAGCAAAACGGAATTGTAAGTTATCCATGGGCCGCGCTGTCAAATCCATTCAGTTTTTTAAGTATTAAAAAAGTTTGCAAATTTTGATTGCAATTACAAACACAAATAGACCTCCATACCTTAGTCGAAAGGAGGCTCATCATTTTCAGTCTATCCGCGAAATGCAAGTAACCTTATTTTTTAAAGTTTTTGTGAGCACTTGCGTTTTTTGAGTCACAAAGTCATATTATTTTTTATTATTAGATCAAACTGTATAATTTTAGTCAAAAGTAGTTACTTTACGTATTAAACAAAAGGACAATCAATCAAAATTAAACCCTTTCTCCCCAACAATTTGCCTAATTGCCAAATCATAAAACATTCCTTTTTTGGCCATAAGATCGTCATATTTACCTTCCTCAACAATTGTTCCTTTATCCATAACCAAAATTCTATCACAAGACTTAATCGTAGAAAGCCTGTGAGCTATAACTACCTTTGTACCCTCTATTTCACTTAATTTATCGGCAACATGCTTCTGGGTTATGTTATCAAGCGCCGAAGTTGCTTCGTCCAAAAACAGCACCTTAGGTCTATTAATAATAGCTCTTGCTATCATAAGCCTTTGTTTTTGACCGCCCGATAATCCTCCTGAACCTTCGGAAATTAAAGTATGCATACCCATGGGCATTGCTTTTATATCTTCATCAATTCCCGCAAATTTTGCAGCTTCCCAAGCATCATCCATTGTCTTCCAGGGAGATGTAATAATTATATTTGAAAATATGTCATTCGGAAATAAAGAGCCATTTTGCATAACAACGCCAATTTTCTGGCGTACGCTCCTTAAATCCAAAGTCTTAAGATCTCGCCCGTCATAATATATCGCACCAGTATCAGGCACTTCAAACCCAAGCAAAAGCCTTAAAAGTGTTGATTTACCGCAACCGGTCTTACCAACAATTCCTATATATTCGCCTCTTTTAATTTTTAAATTTATTCCTTTTAAAACCTGAGGCCCATCTTTATCGTATTTAAATGTAACATCATTTATTTCAATATCTCCATAAAGCTTGGTTGGAATTTTTCTTCCTTCACTGCTTTCGGGTTTTTCTTCCATAACAGGTTTGATAAGTTTTAAAATAGGCTGAATCGTTGCAAACTGAAGCGCAACTCCGTAAATCGTGCTTATAGCGCCACTCACTCCGCCGTAAGCTGTATTAAATGCATTGTAATCAGCGTACGGAACTTTTGAAGTTATTGCAAAATAGTAAATCACCATGGTTCCTATAGTTGAAACTATCAGGCTTATAATGCTGTTAATCCTTATGAGCATCGGGGGCGAATAAGTAAATTTCTCAACCTCAGAAAAAATATCCGCCCATTTTGCAAATGCTCTTTTTTCGGAACCTGTAACTTTAATTTTTTGAATGCCACCAAAAATTGCATACGTGAGCGATTGCAATTTCGGTTCAAGTTCCAACTTTTTCTTGTTGTATTGCTGCTGGTAAAGAGTCATAAAAGTACCAAACCCCAAATTTATAAAAACAATTATGATACCGGGCACAACCAAACTTGGCGCATAACGTCCCATTTGGAAAATATAGGTAAACGAGAATAACGTTGTAATACCTACGGAAAATATCGTTTCCTTAATCGTTTGGCAAAGCTGACTTATATATCCCACGCGAGTAGCAAGTTCACCTGCTGTATACTGCTTAAAAAACTTTGTCGGCAGACTAAAAAATCTTATCATTACCGCACTGCTAACGGCAAGCCCAAATTTAGTCCCGAACCTAGCCGTAACAAGCTGCCGCGTTATTTCGATTAAAATATTGCCAAAAGTTATACCAAACATGAATGAAGCTATCGGGAAAATAAGGGAAGTTGAACCGGAAGGAATTATTTTATCATAAATAATTTTTTGAATTTCAGGCCCCAGTAACGCAAACATCTGCGCAACACCTGCAAACAGGAGCATATAAAAAACATCTACAGGTGGCATGCTTTTGATTATAAATTTAACTAAATCTATAATTTTAAGGGATTTAAGCGGAAACGCTTTATAAAAACAAAATGCATCAATGTTTAAATTTTTTGCTGTTTGCTTATTTATTTTAATTTTTTTGCCGTCTTTATCAATATAATAATACCCCGCCCATGTGCCGGGCAATATCGCAATAACATCACCATCTTTGGTAGAGCCCAAATAGCAACCGAAGGATTCTTTCCACCACTCCCCCATAAGCTCAACCCTTCTGTGCATGGTGTGGGACGGGCGAAGCATATACTCCATTTGCTCATTTAAATCCGTTATACTGTCAGGTACTTCAGGCACTTCGTTACCAAGATATTTTAAAATATCTGCAATTGCACCTTTGGCACGAACAGAAGCTTTTTTTGCATTTATGCCTATAACGGAAAGTAAATCCGCAAAAGCGCCTCTGAACATCTCTTCGTCGCCACGTCTTCTTTGATTTATCTGACTTTCAAAAAATTCTTTATCCATTACTGCCACCCCCTTTTTATTCCGTTATTACCAATTCTTTATATTTACCTCCACCGGCTATAAGCTGATCGTGCG
>CAJLZR010000035.1 GCA_905211185.1 uncultured Oscillospiraceae bacterium
GCCATCTTCTCTTGGCACACCATCTACACGCTTTCCAAGTCCGATCACGGTATGACGCAGCGCACGGTCATTCATATCCATACATCTTTTTATAAGTATTCTTCTTGGGTCTATATTTAAGCAGTTGCCCTGATGAATGTGATTATCAAGTGCGGCGCATAAAAGGTTGTTGGCCGATGTTATTGCGTGCATGTCGCCGGTAAAATGTAGGTTTATATCTTCCATGGGGAGAACCTGCGAATAGCCGCCGCCTGTTGCGCCGCCCTTTATCCCGAAAACGGGCCCTAAAGATGGCTCCCTTAGTGCTATAACCGCATTTTTACCGATTTTGTGCATAGCTTGACCAAGGCCTATGGTCACGGTTGGTTTTCCCTCCCCCGCCGGAGTGGGGTTTATCGCCGTTACCAATATAAGTTTTCCATTAGGACTACTTTTTAAGCGATCATATACGCTATCTTTTATTTTTGCTTTATAGTTTCCGTAAAGCTCGTATTCTTCGGGGGATATGCCCAATTTTTTTGCTATTTCGGTAATTGGCTCAATTTTTGTTTGATTTGCTATTTCAATATCAGAAAGCATGGTATCGTTCCTTTCTTGTAAACTTAGAAGATAATACCATAGATTTAAAAAAATTTAAAGATGCCAAAAATAATATAAAAAAACAACACAAAGTATTGACAAATTAAAAATATACTATAAAATGTTGTTCATAACACGTGAGAGGAGTGCTAACATATGGGTTTAAGTACAATGATTTCAAAACATAATGTTGCTAAACAACAAAAACAGAATGAAGAAATGAGAAATAGGATGGCTACTTTGCGAAAAAAGCTGGTGACAAGTCCTAGTTACAAAAAGCTTAATAGTAAAGATGGTGATATTCCGTATGCAGTTAATACGGAAATTATGAAACAGGAAGTGCGTGATAAAACCTCTGAATTAGCGCAAAAAGCCTTTTGGTTTTCGGAAAAAAACGCCATTATACAAGAAGTTAAGGCTAATAATATTCTTTTGTATTTTCCTGTGTACAAATCATTTGAAAAAGATAAAATCAAAAACTGGAGAAGGCTGGAAGATGCCGTCTTTGATCCTAATAATTGGCTTATGCTTAATGCGGTAAAAGATACAAATGCGTATAAGCACCTTATTAATAGTCGTGATCATATAAAATCTTTGGCATCGTATTTTTCCAATGTTTTACAAATAAAGCCACCGAAGGGTGCATTAGATATAGCTAAAAATTTGGCTCAACGAGCTAAAGATAAAATTGAGGATAAGCGTGAAGTCGCTAACGCCAAAAGAAATTTAACTTCTAAAATAAGTAATCATAAAGAGGTACTGTCCGATTTTTATAATAAATTTAAAAACGAGACTGATTGTCTTCCTCCTGATTTTGACAATATTTTTTCAGATCTAAAAAGAGCCCTTAATGGTGGCAAACGGGGAGCGACTGATCTGAATTTTGATAATTTTGTCAAATCGTATTGCAAAAAATTGAACGTTAAAGAAATTAGGTATGTTACTACGCTTATTGACAAAGCGGTATATTATGTCGGAAAAAATAAGAAGTTGGAAGAACAATTTAAATCGGAATCGGGTGGGGAAATGCTAAATAAAAGAATTGATAAAGTAAAACGATTCCATAAATTTAGATTTAATTGTAATTTTTTTGCTAAGTTAGAAGAATTTTACGAGGAATGCAAACTTCAGTATTACACATATCTATCAATGTCTTCAATGCTTGATTTAGATGAGAAATTTGATTATAAAAATTTGCACGAACAATTTCCTAAAGATGTGGTTAAACTGTATGGGCTTCCGGGTTTTGATAAGTATCACAAAGAGTTGTTAGAGAAAGTTGAAGATGGTCGTCTTGCTGCTAAGTTAGTTGTTAATCAGGAATATGAACAAACAACTGATAAAACGTTTAACAGAGATTTGGAAATGTTTGAGAAGTGCCGTAAAAAAACAGATGAATTTTTGGACAGTATGTATGAGTACGTATGCAAACATCCTGGACAAAATGTCTCCCCAAGTGAAATTCCCAAATCTAGAGCCGATAAAGTTGAAGCCCTGTTTGATGAAATGACTAAACGACTAAAAGCAATGAGAGATAACTGGAAAAATTTATCTTGATTCCAATTACTTCTATTTTTGGAATTTAAAAAACAAATTCATTTTATGAATGCCACAGATATTATTTCGACAATAATTTTTATTATGAGTTTTTTAATTAATTACTCAAATAAAATTTAATCAAATGCTGTAGGAGTTCGAATCTATCTATTTTTTTCATAAGGCTTCTGACCCCACCATGCGTTGTTATGTATGTGGGGTCGCCCGATACAATATATCCTGCTATTTGACTTATTGGGTTATAGCCCTTTTCTAAAAGTGCGTCGTACACTGCAGTCAATGTGTTTTTAAGATCCAGTTCTCTATCATTTTCCAGCGAAAAGGTCATAGTTTTATCATACATAAGTTTTCACCTCATAAAGATATGCCCAAGTGGCTTGTCTATTATGATATCTTTAAGTTAAATAAAAATCAAGTGTAGAATTATATCAATTCTTTAAGGGCTTGCATGGCTAAAAAATAGCTATTTTTGCCAAAACCTGTTATTTGCCCTACGCATACATCAGAGATGACGGAGTGGTGCCTGAATTTTTCCCTTGCATATATATTTGTCATATTTACTTCCACGCATGGAATTTTAACAAAAGATATAGCATCCCTTATAGCATAGCTGTAGTACGCCAAAGCGCCGGCGTTTATTATATATCCATCGTGTGTATTTCTGCATTCATGAATTTTATCTATCAAAGCGCCTTCCCAATTGCTTTGAAAGACGTCACAATTTATTCCGAGTTTTTCGCCAAATGATGTTACTTGTGCCGTTATACTTTCTGCCGTTTCCTCGCCATAAATGCCTTTTTCTTTTACTCCCGTCATGTTAAGGTTAGGACCAAGGAGTAATAATATGTTTTTGTTCTTCATTTTCCGTAACCCCTTGCTTTTTTGTCATGTATTCCAGATCACTTAAATTTGATACTTGTAATTTTTTTCTAACTGATACTTCAAGTTTTCTTTTAAGTTTTAAAGTAAAATTTTTGGCCGGGCTCAGTGGATCGACGAGCACAGAATTGATCTTTGTGAATTTTGCGCCCAATACATCTGAAAAAACTTGATCTCCTACCATTAAAATATTTTCTTTTGGAAGCGAGAGCATTTCAATGGCTTTTTTGAGGCCTTTTCTAAATGGCTTTTTCGCTTCGTATATGTGAGGAACTTCAAGAATTTGTGCAAAATCCGAAACCCTTTTCTGTGAATTATTTGAAGCTATTACCATTTTAATTTTGTCTTCTTTTAGTCTTTTGACCCACTCTAAAACACTAGTTTCCGGATTTAAACATCCCAATGGGGCAAGGGTATCATCTATATCCAAAATTAAACCTTGGCAATTTACCCTAAACAAAAATTCAGTATCTATATCTATAACACGTTTAAAAAAATAAGTGGGACTAAGTATAGACATATTTATTTTTCGCCTCCTGTTTTAATATCTATTATATACAACCTCCCCCTCATACTTTTTTTCAAAAGTTGTGAGGGGGGAAAAGTAATAAATATATTCTACTTTATATTACCACTTGTTATAGTACTTACCTTTTTTTCTGCGAGCCAGCTCTGATTTTTTCTTACGCTTTACGGAGGGTTTTTCATAAGCTTCTCTTTTTTTGATTTCGGCAACTATACCGGAGCTTTGTCTTTTAAATCTTCTTAGTATGGATTCCAAAGATTCGCTTTTCTTTTCAGGTTTAACTATATTTCCCTCGTTCGATTTTAAATTTTCTTCGAAAGCGTTACTTTTCGCAAGAATATTTTCGCCTGAGTTCGAAACACTTTCGGAAACAACATCTTTTGCGATGTTTTCTTCATTGAGATTCGAATTTTCTGCAGGAATAGCATTCTCTACAACGTCTTTTGTTTCGTTATCCATTTGCTTCCCTCCTATCTGCCGAGATTAGGTCGTTTAAGGCATTTATTTTAGCTAAAATTCACACCTTTAAAACACACAAGGAGTATTATACAATATTTTGTTTTTTGTTGTCAAGATATACCACATTTTATTTATGAAAAAAATTAAAAAAATATTTTGAATTTTGTGAAAAGCTCTATCATATTGGATTTTGGTACAATCTATTTACATAATTTTTCAAAAAAATTATAATAAGTATAATTATTAAAAAATAAATTGTTTTTTGTGGAGTAAGTCTATGAAACTTGAAAGTATGGATTCGATTTTTCCTGAAGAATGTGATAAAGTTTCGGTTGTGTTGCCGATTTTGAATGAAGAACGATATATAAGAAATTGCTTAGATTCAATTTTAAGCCAAGATTATCCAAAAAATAATTTGGAAATTATTTTGGTTGATGGGAATTCGGAAGATAAAACAATTGATATTATTAAAGAATATACCCAAAAGTATAATTTTATAAAACTCTTTACAAATGAGAAAAAAACGGTTCAATATGCTCTAAATATCGGAATAAAAAATGCAACCGGTAAATATATAGTCAGAATGGACGCTCATGCAAGTTATGAAAATGACTATATCTCTAAATGCATAGAATATTTAAAGAAGACAAGATGCGCAAATGTTGGTGGAACAACGGTTGTAAGAGGTAAAAGTTTTATTCAGAAAATTATAGCGGCGGCATATCATTCGCCCTTTGCGCTCGGCGGAAGCAAACATTATGACGAAAATTATGAAGGATACGCGGATACGGTTGCCTGGGGGGCTTTTGAAAGAGAATATCTTTTAGAAATTGGTATGTATGATGAAAAATTGCCAAGAAGCGAAGATGATGACCTTAATTTCAGGATTACCGAAAGAGGCGATAAAATTTTCGTAACTCCAAAAATTAAAAGCGTTTATTATCCACGTGATACTTTTTCAAAGCTTTTTTTGCAATATTTTGGATATGGCAAATGGAAAGTTGCGGTAATAAAAAAACATCATAGACCTTCAAGAATAGCGCATTTAATACCAATGCTTTTTGTGGCGTTTTTGATTTTGGGAAGTATGATATCGTTGATTGTACCTGTTTTAAGGCCTTTATTTGTTGGTGTGTTACTTATTTATCTTGCTATGAATTTTATTTTTTCTTTTAAAAACCCCTATACTAAAGATATTTTAAGTAAATTATTGCTTGTTTGGGCGCATTTTGTAATACATGTTTCGTATGGGCTTGGTTTTTGGGCCGGAATATTTAAATTTTTAAGTGTTAAATTTAATTAATTGTGGTTGGTGATGTTGTTTTGGAAGATAAATTTTTAAAACTAAGCGACGAGGAGCTAAGAAGCCTACAGCTTAAAAGTTTAGAAATACTGCTTTATTTTAAGAAGTTTTGCGAAGAACATAATTTGATGTTTTATTTTTGCGGTGGTTGTTGCATAGGGGTGCTGCGCCACCAAGGGTTTATTCCGTGGGACGATGATATAGATATTTTTATGCCGCGTAATGACTATGAAAAACTTTTTAAAATTTGGAATAAATATGCAGATACCGAAAAATATTCGTGCAATCGTACAACAAAAGATGTGTTTATAGGAAACGTAATGACCACCATAACCGATAATCACACAAAAGTTATAAGGCCCTGGCAAAAAGGAAAAGATGGGGCAAAGGGTGTTATGATAGATGTTTTACCTCTTGATGGCTGTGCTCCCAAAGGAATAAAGAGAAAAATGCAAATGTTTTGGAGTATGGTTTTTACTCTTTATTGTTCAAAAATGGTTCCTGTTAATCACGGAAAAATAATGTCTGCCATATGTAAAATTTTACTTGGTATTATTCCCGGTGATAAACTAAAATATAAAATTTGGAAGTTTGCCGAAAAGCAGATGAGCAAATATCCAATAAAGGATTCAAAATTTATAACCGAGCTTTGTGCAGGCCCCCATTATATGAAAAATGAATATCCAAAAGAAATATTCGAAAAGGCAGTATATAAGACTTTTGAAGGGTATCAGATGCCGGTGCCGGTTGGTTATGATAAGTATCTAAAAATGGCATTTGGGGATTATATGAAGCTGCCGCCGAAAGAAAAACAAATTCCGCATCATGATATAATATATATGAATTTAAATGAATCTCAATAAATATTAAAATGGAGGATAATTTTATGATTTTTGGAGCAATAGTTGCAGGTGGGGTAGGAAACAGAATGAACCTTTCGGGACTCCCGAAACAGTTTTTGCCACTGGGAAAATCCCAGAAGCCAATAATAATACACACTTTGGAAAAATTTCTTATTTGTGAAAAATTGGATTTTATTTATTTGGGTATAAATAAAGATTGGCTTGGGTATGCAGAGGAGCTTTTAGATAAATATGATATTGATAAAAAGAAAGTTTTTATCGTGCCGGGTGGTGCCGATAGAAATTTGACTATTTTAAATATAATCGAAGCTATTGAAAAAAATCATGGCGAAAGCAAGGAACATATAATAGTCACTCATGATGCGGTCAGACCTTTTGTAACTCTTAGAATGTTAAACGAGAATATTGAAGCTGCCAAAGAATGCGGAGCGTGTGATACTGTAACCCCCGCAATTGATACAATAATTGAATCAAAGGACGGAAAATTTATTTCTTCGGTTCCGCAAAGGAGTTTTATGTACCAAGGCCAAACCCCGCAAACTTTTAATATGTCTGAACTTAAAAGGCTCTATAACGATCTTACGGAAGAAGAAAAAAGCATATTGACCGATGCATGTAAAATTTTTACGTTTAGGAACAAACCCGTTAAAATGGTTCAAGGTGATGCGTTTAATATTAAAATTACCACCGTTAGCGATTATAAAATAGCCGAAGCTATAATTGGGGGAAACCTGTGTGATTAATTATGTTTATCAATTAATTAGACCCGGTGTGATTTCCATAAAATACGAAGATGTAGAATCAAAAAACGATGTTATTGTAAGGCCTTTATATATGGCGGTTTGTCATGCGGATCAAAGGTATTATAGGGGGATGCGTGATATTGATAAACTAAAAAATAAGCTTCCCATGGCTTTGATTCACGAGTGTGTAGGCGAGGTTGTTTTTGACCCTCATAATGCATTTGAAAAAGGGCAAAAAGTTACAATGATCCCAAACGTTAAATCTAAAATAAATGATGAAAGTATATACGAAAACTACCAAAAGGGTTCGGCTTTTCTTTCAAGCGGAAAAGATGGATTTATGCGTGAGTTTGTAAATTTAGATGCAGACAGGCTGGTAAGTATCGGGAGCGTTTCTTGCCAGTTTGCAGCTATTTCCGAATTTATAAGCGTTGGAGTGCATGCGGTTAACAGATTAATTAAAAACGCCAATAAAAATATGAATTCTTTCGGAATTTGGGGTGATGGAAGCCTTGCATATGTTGTTTCATGCATTATCAAACAAACATTTCCCAAAGCAAAGCTTTGCATTGTAGGTAGAGATTTATTTAAACTATCACAATTTACGTTTGCAGATGAAACTTACTTTTCCGATAATATTCCGAAAGATTTTTGTATTGACCATGCCTTTGAGTGCGCAGGCGGCGAAGGAAGTTATTATGCCATTGATGATATTATAAAATATATAAATCCTCAAGGCACCGTTATGCTGATGGGCGTTAGCGAAAACAAAGTTGCCATAAATACGCGCGATGTTTTGGAAAAATGTCTTAAGCTTATAGGTTCAAGTAGGTCCGGGCGAGAGGATTTTGAAAAAGCTGTGGAGTTTTTAAATGAGCCGACATTTCAAAAGAGAATTAGCAGAATTATATATGAAGACGCGCCTGTGGGCTCTATTTCTGATATACACAGAGTTTTTGAAACTGATTTAAAAACGCCATTTAAGACCGTATTTAAGTGGAATTTATAATTAATTTTTAGAGTTGGAGAAATATATATAATGCCAGAGATAAGCGTA
>CAJLZR010000036.1 GCA_905211185.1 uncultured Oscillospiraceae bacterium
GTAAGCATCTTGTGTGTAAAGAGCTAATTTATGTGTTGGAAGGTTCCGGAAAATTACATTTTGAGGATAAAGTTGTAGATTTTGCGGCAGGAGATGCTGTTTGGGTAAATCCTAATGAAAAGTATTATTGGGAAACAAATTACTGCAAAGTGACAATCACATGCTCGCCCGCTTGGTACAAAGAGCAATATGAGATAACTGAGTAGTGTTCCTTATATACGTTTAAAATTCGTTTTAACGACGCTTGAATATTATAATAAAATTTGCTAAAATACCCTTATATAATGCTAAATATAGGGGAGAAAGTTTGTGTATACCACAAAGATTAAATATACTTACGATGAATACAAAAAATTATCAGAATTTTCGATGAACTTACAATTACGAAAGACAAAAATTATATGTTATCTGTTGGTGGCGCTTATCAGTGTTTTTACATTTTTTGTAACTCAAAGCATATATGGAGCGCTTTTGACGCTGATAGTTGCGCTATTTATACCATTGATGACGAAATTTAATACCAATAGATTGATAAGAAAAATCTGAAATTCGAATAAATTAATGCAAAATGATGAAGTAGAAATTATATTTGATGATTCGGGCTGGAGCACTGTAAACGAGCGCGGAACATATCACTATAAGTATGATGACATATATAAAATAGCTGAAACTAAAACTAATATTTATATATTTATATCTATAAATATGGCTACGATACTTGTAAAAGATAACTGCAGCGAAGAACTGATTGATTTTGTAAGAAAACTTAAGAAATAGTCATCTTGTGTATTATATTTTAACTTAAAGAGTAGAAGAAAATTCTACTCTTTTGTGTTATAATTTAACTGATGTTA
Organism: uncultured Oscillospiraceae bacterium; assembly: GCA_905211185.1. The sequence goes on from CAJLZR010000036.1 coordinate 855, forward strand.
ATGTACTTAAACTGAAGGAGATAAAGAAATATGGTTGGAAATTATAAAGTAATAACGCTTTGCGGTTCTACACGGTTTAGAGATGAGTTTTTAAGGTGCAAAGGGATCTGACTCTCAAAGGCAATATAGTTATTTCCGTGGGGGTTTTTAACCATGGAGAAGATTCTAAAGTTTGGGAAAAAATGGATGAAAAAACTATGGAAAAAACAAAAGAAATGCTTGATGATATGCATAAAAGAAAAATAGATATGGCTGATGAAATTTTTGTTATAAACGTCGGCGGTTATATAGGGGAGAGTACTAAATCCGAAATCGAGTATGCAAAAATGCATGGTAAAAAAATAAATTATTTGGAAAATAATTAAAGAAGGCAACAACAAACAATGGATATCAAAATATACAAAGTTAATCCAGATTCCGAACTTAATAAAAAGTTACTTACATTTGTTGAAAACAGTTCATGGAACGATACAAAAGAGCACACCGCAAAAATGATACGTGAGAATAACTTTAGTGATTGGGAGTCCATGTTTGTTGCAATGGATAAAGATAAAATAGTTGGACATGCATCGATTTTAAAAACTGATTATTACCCATTACCGGAAATTTCCCCGTGGATATCAACTGTTTTTGTTACAGAAGAATATCGAGGAATGAAAATAAGCGGTTTAATGATAGATTTTATTAATAAATATGCTAAAGAGTTGGGTTTTGATAAAACATATATACCATCCGAACATTTCGGTATTTACGAAAAGTATGGCTACAAATATATAAAAGATATTGTTAATTATGGCGGGGGTATCGACCATTTGTTTTTTAAAAGAATATGATTTTATAATCGTAACAAATCCATGGAGGTATCTCAAATGAGCGAAAACAATATAAATTGCGATATAGGGATTTTTACATATTTAATAAATTTAGAAAAATAAAGTTGATAGATAAATAGTAAGTTATAGTGGAGATTTTATTATGGAATGTAGAGAGTGTTACAGTGATAAAAGTAGAATTACGCCTTTGTTAGGTGCAAGACAATGTTTAGAAAATCATTTACAATATGTTTGCGGAACTTGCGGTAGATGTATTTGTATTGATAAAGATAAAATAAGAGGCCTACAAAGATGGAACTTTCCGTTTAAAAGTTTAAATATAGCAAAATTATATTTACGAACAGCAGATTTTACCAATAGAAAATGCTGTGGCATCTATGAGATAGAAAATTCAAAAGGAAGAAAATCATATAAGATATTTGCAAGTGAAACAGAGCTTAAAGAATATTTGTTAAAAAACAAAGATAAAGTTTGTAAAGATAATAAAGAAATGTTTTCAATGAATGAGTATAAAGAATATAAAAATACTCAAATCAAGCATTTATCACAAGATGAAGTTGAAAAATATTTAAGTGAAATGTAACACACAAATTACAATTTATAGAGTGTTTAATTTGAAAAAATACGGAAGTGAAAGAATGAGTAAAGAAAGTGAAGAAATTTTTCATAAAGTCCATATAGCATGGTTCCCCGGACACATGGCAAAAACAAAAAGGCTTTTGAAAGAAGCTCTTAAAAATATAGATCTTGTTGTGGAGGTTTTAGATGCAAGGATTCCGTATAGCAGTTCAAATCCGGATTTAAATCAAATAATTGAGAATAAACCAAAAATAATCATTTTAAATAAATCCGATTTATCTGACCCAACCCAAAATCAAAAGTGGATAAAGCATTATGAAGCCACAGGATATCCTTGCATGGAGTTTAGCTCTAAAAGTAATAAATATGTTTCTGATTTTAAAAATAAGGTTTTAAATATAATGGAGGATAAAATTCAAAAGTTCAAATCGAAAGGTTTGCTTGGGTATAAGATAAGGGTAATGGTTGTTGGCATTCCAAATTCCGGTAAATCTTCGTTTATAAATAAAATTTGTGGGAAATCAAAGTGTAAGGTTGAAAACAGGCCCGGTGTTACGCGCCAAAATCAGTGGTATAGTGTTGGTGATAATATCGAGTTTTTGGATACGCCCGGGGTTTTATGGCCAAAATTTGATGATGAAAAAGTTGCTTATAATTTGGCTTTTACGGGAGCTATAAAAGATAAAATACTCGATACCGAAGATTTGGCGTTTCATTTTATAAAATCTGTGAAAGAAAGATACTGCCAAAATATTTGCGATAGGTTTGGTGTTGATATTTCTAAAATTTCTGAATCGGACCCTTGGGAAGCGGTAGAGTTTATCGGTAAAAAGCGAGGTTTTCTTATATCCGGAGGAGAAATAGATACGCTGCGGACTTCCAATATGATTTTGGAGGAATTTAGAAGCGGCAAATTTGGAAGAATTGGTTTGGAAAGTCCCAATGATTAGATTATTTTGTTTAGGAAGGTTTTTATGGATTGGCTAAGTTACGAAAAAATGTATTTAAATCAGGGCTATAAGTTTATTTGTGGGGTAGATGAAGCGGGCAGAGGTCCGCTTGCAGGTGACGTTTATGCGGCAGCGGTTATTCTGCCCGAAGAAACTGTTATTGAGGGGATAAATGATTCTAAAAAACTAAGCGAGAAAAAAAGAGAATATTTATTTGATGTGATTAAAGAAAAAGCGTTCGGTTACAGCATTGCCTCCGCAAGCGCCGAGGAAATTGATAGTTTAAATATATTGCAGGCAACTTTTTTGGCAATGAAGCGAGCCGTAAATGGGCTTAATCCAAAAGCGGATTTTGCCATGATAGATGGTAACCGAACACCAAAACTGGATATACCGCTTGCGACTATTATTAAAGGCGATTCACTTTCTTGTTCCATAGCAGCTGCGTCTATTTTAGCAAAGGTAACAAGGGATAGGGTAATGAAAAAAGAGGCGCAAAAATATCCTGAATATTTCTTTGAAAAACATAAGGGATACGGAACAAAACTACATTTTGAAATGATAAAAAAATATGGGCCGTGTCCTATACATAGAAGATCGTTTTTAAGAAAGATTCTCAAAGATAACTAGGAGTAAAACTTGAAAAATATTGATACCGGTAAATTGGGCGAAAACGCAGTTAAAGAATATCTTTTAAATAAAGGATATATTTTTTTAAAAAGTAATTATCATAGCCGATATGGTGAAATAGATATAATTTTTGAAAATGATAAATATATTATTTTTGTGGAAGTAAAAACCCGCAAAAAAGGCTCTTTGGTGCGAGGAATAGATTCTGTGGATATTTTTAAAAGGGGAAATATAGTAAAAACAGCCCTTATGTATCTTGCGGAATTTAAGCCCCAAAAGCAGCCGAGGTTTGATGTTGCGGAAGTATTAATTAACAGAATGGGGGAATGTGAGAAGATAAATTATTTTGAAAACGCTTTCGATATGGAGGAACTTGGTGCATTTTTTTGACCTTCACTGTGATACGCTTTATAGAGCGTTAATCGAGGGCAAAAGTTTAGATGACGGTGACCTCGATGTGTCGTTTAAAAAAATGTGTAGTTTAAATTTATATATAGGTTGCTTTGCCGTGTGGATTCCCGATACTTTTCGTGGCGGAAAAGCGATGAAGCTTTTTGATGATTGCGTAAATTTATTAGAAAAATCTGTAAGTAAAAAATCATATAATATTAGCTTTTTAAAAAACAGAAACGATTTTAAAAAAGTAAAGCGCGCCGGTTCGGGGCAAGGAATTATTTTATCCGTTGAAGGCGGAGCGGTTCTGGGCGGCAAAATAAAAAATGTCGATTATCTTTATAAAAAAGGCGTAAGAATAATAACGCTTACCTGGAACGGACCGTGTGAAATTGGCGATGGAATTGGAGTAAAGAATGGGGGAGGATTAACTGAATTCGGGCGCAAGGCTGTATCTAAAATGGAAAAATTAAATATCATTATCGACCTATCGCACGCGAGCGAAAAGCTTTTCTACGATGTTGCAAAAATCACAAGAAATCCGTTTGTTCTTAGCCATTCTAACTCCAGAACCATATGTTCAAATCCAAGAAATATTACCGACGAGCAGTTTAAGGTTGTTAAGGCTCGCAAAGGGCTTATAGGGGTGAATTTTTGCAAGGAGTTTCTAAGTGGAAATCAGGACGTAATGTTTGATGATGTAAGACGCCATATAGAACATTTTTTGGAACTCGGTGGAGAAAACAACTTGGCATTTGGTAGCGATTTTGACGGTGCGGAAATTTTGGAAGATGTTAAGAAGCTCCCCAAAATTAAAAATTTATATGAATATTTTTTAATTAAGAATTATAATGAAACTTTACTTGATAAAATATTTTTTAAAAACGCTTTTGAATTCGTTTTTAAAAATATGGGTTAGTTGGAGGTTTAAATGTCAGTTTATGCTATTTCGGATCTTCATTTATCTTTAAATTCGGATAAATCCATGGAAGTGTTTGCAGGCTGGGAAGATTACGTAAATAAAATAAGAGATAACTGGGGAAAAAAGATTTTAAAGGAAGATACGGTTGTTATAATTGGCGATATTTCTTGGGCTATGAGTTTAGAGGAAGCAAAAAAAGATTTGGAATTTGTAAATGATTTGCCGGGCAGAAAAATTTTAATTAAAGGAAATCATGATTATTGGTGGAGTACAAAGGCAAAAGTAAATAATTTCTTGGAAGAAAATAATTTAGATAAAATAGATATTCTTTATAACTCTGCATTTCAAGCCGAAAATATTTCCGTTTGCGGAACAAGGGGTTGGATGTATAATTCTGAAGAATCCGAAGACCAAAAAATTCTTGCTCGGGAGGTTGGAAGATTAGAAAAATCTTTGGATTGTGCCTGCGCATTTGGATTACCGCCGGTAGTGTTTTTGCATTATCCGCCGGTGTATGGCTTTGGGGAGTCTGAAAAAATTATTAATATTTTGATTGAAAGAAATATCAAAAAATGTTATTATGGACATATTCATGGCAATGAAGCAAAAAAAGGTATAATCGAAGGGATGTACAAGGGTATAGAGTTCCATTTGGTTTCATGCGATTATGTTGGCTTTTGCCCTGTGCTTGTTTCTTAGATTTTGCTTTTATTTTGCGGTAATTTTGTTTTCAAATAATTTTATTAATTTGTGTTTTGAAAGGATGAATTTTAAGGTATGAAACTTGAGTCGTCAAAAAAAGTAGATGTGAATCGTTGGGAATTGGAAATTTCCGTTGCGCCGGAAGAATTTCAGAAAGAGGTAGATAAAGCTTATAATCGCCAAAAGAAGAAAATTAGCATTCCCGGATTTAGAGCAGGAAAAGCTCCAAGAGCTTTTATCGAAAAATACTATGGTGATAAGATCTTTTACGAAGATGCGATAAATTCTTTATATCCCGGTGCCATTGAAGAAGCCTCCAAAGAAGCCGGCATAGAGCTTGTTGACGATCATATCGATTTTGATATAATCAAGATGGGTAAAGAAGAAGGCCTTGTATTTAAAGTAAAAGTAACTGTTATGCCCGAAGTTACAGTTGAAAACTATAAAGGAATAGAAATTAAGAAAGCAGATCCCAAGAAGGTTTCCAAAGAAGATATAGAAGACGAAATAAAAGTGCTCCAAGAAAAAAATGCACGTATAGTGCCTGCCGATGACAAAACTTCCGAAATGGGAGATTTGGTAAATATTGATTTTGAAGGTTTTGTAGATGGTAAGTCATTCGAAGGCGGCACGGCGCAAGATGTTCCGCTTGAGCTTGGCAAAAAGCAGTTTATTGCAGGTTTTGAGGAACAAGTAGCCGGACATAAAGTTGGAGATGAATTTGAGGTAAAAGTAACATTCCCTGAAAAATATCATGCTCCAAATCTTGCCGGTAAAGAAGCAGTATTTAAAACAAAACTCAACAAAATTCAAGCCAAAGAGCTCCCTAAAGTTGATGATGAGTTTGTAAAGGATATAAGCGAATTTGATACTTTAAAAGAGTTTGAGGAAGACTTAAAGAAAAAAATAGCAGAAAAGAGAGAAGCAGAAGCTAAATCCGCTGCCGAAACCGAAATGCTCGATAAATTCATCGAGTTAGTAAAAGCTGATATTCCCGAGGCTTTGATTAAAAACAAAGAAAGAGATCTTTTAAGAGATTTTGAGTATAATATGCAAATGCAAGGTCTGGCTGTTAAGGATTATCTAAAATATACGGGTATGACTCAAGAAAAATTAATGGAAAGCTTTAAACCCCAAGCATTAAAACAGGTTAAACTTGATTTGGGCTTTAAAAAGGTTTCTGAGCTTGAAAATATATCCGCTTCATCAGAAGAAATCGCTAAAGAATATGAAGATGTTTCTAAAAAATACAACATGAAAGTTGAGCAAGTTAAGAAATTTGTCATGGAAAATGACATAAAATCAGATATAGTAAGACGTAAAACTTTAGAATTCTTAAAAAATAGTTGTGCTTAAAAATAATCAACAAATCAAATAATGTTCGGCAGTAGCTTAAAAGTTGTAAATTTATTTTTTAAATTTACAACTTTGTATAAATTTTGTGAATTTGGCTGATTATTAATTTGCACAGAGTTAAAAGGAGTTTTATAAATGAGTTTAGTCCCATATGTAGTAGAACAAACCGGTCGCGGAGAACGCTCTTATGATATTTTTTCAAGACTTTTAAACGATAGAATTGTTATGCTAAACGAAGAAGTTAATATGAATACAGCGAGTTTGGTTGTTGCGCAGCTATTATATCTTGAGGGGCAAGATGCTTCTAAGGATATTAGCCTTTATATAAATAGTCCCGGCGGCTCGGTGACAGATGGTATGGCGATTTATGATACCATGCAGTATATAAAATGCGATGTTTCCACCATTTGCGTTGGTATGGCGGCGAGTATGGGAGCGTTTTTACTTGCGGCGGGAGCCAAAGGAAAAAGATATGCTTTGCCTAATTGCGATATCATGATTCACCAACCCAGCGGCGGCGCAAAGGGTCAAGCTACGGATATCAACATTCATGCGCAGCACATATTAAAGACCAAAGAAAAGCTAAATAAGATTTTATCGGAAAGAACCGGTCAACCGCTTGAGGTTGTTGCAGGCGCTACAGAGGGTGATAA
>CAJLZR010000037.1 GCA_905211185.1 uncultured Oscillospiraceae bacterium
GCCGTGATCCTTTTTATGCCTTTGCCAATTCCTTCTGCCGATAACACGCAAAACAAGCCTATATTACCGGTTCTATCAGTATGGGTACCCCCACAAAGTTCTTTGGAAACCTCGCCAAAACTGACAACTCTTACGTTATCGCCATATTTATTTTCAAAAAGCGCCGTCGCCCCATCAGAAATCGCATCGGAAAGCTTTTTGATTTCCACGTTTCTTGCAAGATTATCTCTAATATAGCCGTTTACAATTTTTTCTATTTCGAAAATTTCTTCTTCACTAAGCGTGTTATCGTAATTAAAATCAAAACGAAGTTTGTTTTCTTCAACTTTTGACCCGGCTTGGTGAAGATTTTTGCCATAAACCTTTTGCAAAGCACTTTGAAGCAAATGCACGGCGGAATGATTATTTGCAATTTTTTTGCGGCGATTCATGTCTATTTTTGCGGTACCAGCCGGGCTATTTTCAATATTTCCGGAAATAATTTTTCCTATATGCACAAAAATTCCATTACTAAGCTTTTTGACATCTTCTATTTTTATATCACAATTTTCGCCAAAAACCGCTCCGGTATCAGCGCACTGGCCACCGGACTCGGCATAAAATGGTGTTTTATCCAAAGCAATATAAACATTTTCATCTTCTTTTAAAACTTTAAGCACATTACACTGACATTCCGAAATATCGTAACCTACAAATTCTGTCGCTTTACAATCCTCAAACTGTTTTAAAATATTTTTTAGATTTGCATTTTCGGAACTTCCGTGAACATTTTTAGATTTTTCTTTATGCTCGTTAATTTTATTTTCAAAACCTTTTTTATCAACATTCATACCGTTTTCTTCAGCGTATCCGCATATTATATCAAACGGCAAACCATAAGTTGTAACCAATTCAAAAGCTTCATCTGAAGAAATATTTTTACTGCTTAATTTAATTTGTTCAAGACGTTCAAGACCATTTTTAAGGACCTTTCCAAATTGTTCTTGCTCTTTCTTAAACTCATCTATGATATAATTTTTATTTTTACTAAAGTTTGCAAACAGCTCACTATATTTTTCTATTATAAAATTGGCAACGCCCGAAAAATCAAAATCCCAGATTTTATTTTTGGCGGTAATCATCATGCAACGTCTTAAAAGTTTACGTGGAATATAGCCCCTACCCTCGTTTGACGGCGGAACTTTTTCGGAAAGTATCAAAGTTGCCGTTCTCAAATGGTCAGTCATAATCAATATATCTTTCGCACAAATGCTACTACCACTTGGAATATTGCTTTCGATAAATTTCTTTATGGGATTTAAAAGGTCGGTATCATAAACAGTTGAATACCCGCCCAAAACCATGGCAATCCTCTCAAGGCCCGCTCCGGTATCAACGCTCGTGAAACTAAGGCGAGAAAAAGTTCCGTCTGCGTTTTTATTAAGCTGCATAAACACGCCGGCATTCCAAATTTCTATATATCTTTTTTTGGTATCAAATTCTCCTCCGGGCACATACTTTAAGCCCTCACCGGTATCATAAAAAATCTCGGTGCATGGCCCGCAAGGTCCCGTTTCGGCGGTTGGGCCCCAAAAGTTATCTTCTTTTCCGCATTTGACTATATGGTCCTCCGGCATACCCACTTTTTTCCAGTATTCGTAGGCTTCCTCATCTAAAGGCAAATCTAAATCCTTATCTCCCGAAAAAACAGTAACATAAAGCTTTTCTTTCGGAATATTTAAGTACTTAGTCAAAAATTCAAAAGCAAGAGCTATTGCTTTTTCTTTAAAATAATCATTTATTGACCAACTTCCAAGCATTTGAAAGCTTGTTAAGTGGTGCTTATCCCCTACGGAATCTATATCAATTGTTCTTATACAAGACTGAATATCACAAAGCCTTGGGCAAGGCGGTTTTTCCACGCCCGTAAAATAGTTTTTAATCGGAGCCATACCTGAATTAATAAATAAAAGCGTGGGATCGTTCTTCGGAATAATCGAAGAATTGGTTATTTCCATATGACCCCTTTCTTTAAAGAACGACAAAAATTTGTTTTTTATTTCTATTGAAGATAATTTTTCTGAAAATAATCTTTCCACTGCGCATTTCCCCTTTAAAGTTTAAATTATTGATAGTTATTATTATATTCTCTAACGAGCCATAAAGCAAGAAACGAACACCTAGGAAACATATTAAATTAAATACTTACGCCCATTTAAAGGATTAACGAAGATGATTTCGGTAAAAAACACGCAGTAATATTGCGGCCACAATAATTTTAGTTCTGACGCTAATCGTTGTTAACAAAATCAGGTTTCAACTATTTCCAATCAAAAAACATTAGATATCTATACATTTACGCATAGATACCTATTTATTTTATTTTTTAATTTCACTATATTATCCGCATGAACTACAAGATGATGAACTTTCATCTAAGGTTCTGGGTGGGAAAAACTCCTCTGTTGGGAATTCTATTCTGCTAAAGAGTTCACATGGGTTATCTGTGGACGTTACGCATTCTTTACGCGGAATACAAAAATCATAAGCAGGTATTCGCATTTGAACATTTCTTTCAATCTGAACAATACTAAAAAGTCCAAGCGATACCGCAACGGTTTTGCCAACGTTATTGCTGCGAACGAATTCACCGCCAAATCTGCGGCAAATGGATTCCGGCACTCTGCAAGGGTGCCTGTGGGGGCATTCTGAAGGCGTGCAGATTCTGGCATCAAGCGCAATCGGATCTGCCACTTGGACAATGGCTCTGGGGAGATTTTTAGAAGTTGGGTTTTGAATATCCAAACCTTCGGAAACATAATCGGAGCTAAAAATTTTAACGTTGCCCTCGCTACCATAAAGAACGGCTTTTTTGTTAAAAACGCAAAGCCCCGGTACTGTTGCGGGCATTACCGAAGGAGAAATAAACGCCTCCAAAATAACCTCAAAGAAAAATGTTATATCAACAGAATAATACCCCTTCCTAAATGGGACAGGTTCCAAATCGACCTGGGTATTTATAACATTTACGTCTTTTACCCTTACGTTATTGGCTTGCTCAATGATATTCTGACCTGACTCGCTAAAATTAACTCTTAAATTTTCCAAGCAATCCTTATCTGCGCAAGAATCATACACTCTATATGCATCTATACAAATGGATTCTTTAAATTGATTATCTTGACATGAAAATGTGGAAAAATTTTCCGTCATATAAAAAACTCCCTCCATAATAAAGGACGTTTAACATAGATTATCGACTTTAAACATTTGCTTTTAGATATCTATATTAATTTTCCTGATATTAAAAATTCTTAATTATTTTGATTTTCAATATCATATTATGGAAGAAGATTTATATATGTTACTTAAAAAATTTTTGGTTTTATTGCTTTTCAAGGTGCGCCATGTTAGCCATAAGCCGTTTTTCTTCGTTTCCAAATGTAACCGTTAAAAGTGCATCACCACCCATAGGCATTACTGTTTTTACCGTGCCAACACCAAAAACTTTATGGCTTACCACGTCACCTACGTTATATGACTGCTTTGCTTCGCTACCTGCGGCACTTCCGCCGGCAATTGAGCCGAAATGCCTTGCCGCCAAAACGGATTTTGCGCGCAACTCTTGCGCCGACCTTGGAGTTTCCTCACCTTTGGCCAAATCTTTCCAATCTCTGGATTTTGTTTTTTTCAGAAGCTCATCAGGAATTTCTGATAAAAATCTTGAAGCTTTATTATGAGTTGTACTACCAAATATCATACGACTATCTGAATTTAAAATATAAAGCCTTTCTCTTGAACGTGTTATGCCAACATACGCAAGTCGGCGTTCTTCTTCGATATCTTCTTCACTGCCAAAAGACTGGAGTCCCGGAAAAATACCTTCTTCGAAACCGGGCAAGAAAACCGTGTTAAACTCTAAGCCCTTAGCCGAATGAAGGGTCATAAGAACCACAGCATCCGAATTTTCATCGTAATTATCTATATCAGAAAGCAAAGAAACTTCCTCTAAAAATCCGGAAAGAGTTGCTGTGCCTTGGGCTTCTTCCTCATATTTCTTAATATTACTTAAAAGCTCCATTACGTTTTCTATACGTGACTCTGTAGCGTCTTTATCTTGCTTTAAATAATCGATGTACCCTGTTCGCTCCAAAATCATATTATAAAGTTCAGAAATGGAAACGTGATCATGGTTATATGCATAAGCAAGGCCATCTATAAGATCCGCAAAAGCTTTTAACTTTACGGAAACCCTTTGCAAACCGTCATATTCTTCGCAATTCCTAATAACCGACAAAAGATCTATACCATCTTCTTCGGCAATTTCAGAAGCTTGCGCTATGGTGCGCTCCCCTATGGATCTGCGTGGTTGATTGATAATCCTTTTAAGTCTGACCTCGTCACATGGGTTATTTATAACATTTAAATACGCAATCATATCACGTACTTCTTTTCTTTCATAAAACCTAAGTCCGCCGAGTATACGATAAGGAACGCCCGACTTCATAAAAACTTTTTCTATCACATTTGACTGCGAATTCATGCGGTAAAGAACCGCAAAATCAGAATACTTTCCGCCCTTGGCAACGCTATCTTGTATTATTTCGTTAATATGGTCAGCTTCATCATGTTCGTTATAAGCGGTGTGAACGTGTATTTTGTCACCTATGCAGTTTTCAGTCCAAAGGGTCTTACCTTTTCTGTTTTCGTTGTTTTCTATAACTGCATTTGCAGCGCTAAGTATATTCTTTGTGGAACGATAATTTTGCTCTAATCTTATAATTTTTGTTCCTTCAAAATTCTTATCAAAATTCATTATGTTTTCTATCGTGGCACCGCGGAACTTATATATGCTCTGGTCGTCATCGCCCACAACGCATAAATTATGAGTTTTTCCCACCAAAAGTTTTATAAGCTTATATTGCGCATAGTTTGTATCCTGATACTCATCAACCAAAATGTATTTAAATTTATTTTGATAGTTTTCAAGAACATCGGGGCAAGATTCAAATAGCTTTATGGTGTTTACTATAAGATCATCAAAATCCATGGCATCAGATTCTTTAAGTTTTCTTTGGTAAAGTTCGTAAATATCGGAAATACCGGAAAGCCTAAAATCATTTTTAGTGTCTATTCTATATTGATGGCAATCAATTAATTTATCCTTTGCGCTCGATATTTCATATCTTATGGTTTTATAGCTTAAGAATTTATCATCAAGCTTTAAATTTTTTTCACATTCTTTTATCAAACGCTTGGAATCATCGTCATCGTATATTGCAAAATGCTTGGAATACCCTAAACGTTCTGCATGAATTCTTAAAATCCTTGCACACAGCGAATGAAACGTTGAAGCCCAAACTTCACGACTGATCTCCCCCAAAGCATTTGACAGACGATTTTTAAGTTCATTTGCCGCTTTATTGGTAAAAGTTATAGCCAAAATATTCCAGGGATTAACTTTATTATGTGCGATCCATTCGTTAATCTCTCCTGCATGCCCGCCATTATCAACAATTGACTTCATATTGGCAACAATTTCTTCTGTTACCGCCTGCGGAACCGTGCTCGATTCGTAGGCATCACCATAAGTTATCATATTAACTATACGATTGATTATAACAGTTGTTTTTCCGCTACCCGCTCCCGCCAAAACAACAAGCGGCCCATTTACCGAAAAAACAGCCTCCTTTTGGTTTGAGTTCATACGGGAAAAACTGTTTTCAAGCAACTTTTTCTTTAACTCTTTATATTTTTTTTCTAAACTTTTATTCAAAATACGCACACCGCCACATTCCAGAGCATAAAAAAATAACTAATCTATAAGCAAAGGCTCATAAACAATTTTAAACATTTTACTTTAAGACATTAAATTCGTAAGCTCTTATAATTTACTTCAATATTTATTTTACAACTTTTTTTAATAAAAATCAAATTTACACACCATAAAAATAAATTATTCAAAAATAACATGTGTAGGCATTTTATAACCTAAGTTGATATAGTTTCTATTTTATCCAAGTCAAAAACTTTGGGCAAACTATCTTGCTCTTCGCCGAACCTAACTTTAACTTGTGATTTTATTATAAGCCTATCCACAACCTCGCCTACTCCATCGGGAGTGGAAACTTTTTGCCCATTTTCCGGCATATGGCTTAGCATTTCCCTGTAAGTATCTTCTTCATATTTCAAACAGCACATGAGGCGTCCGCAAAGCCCCGAAAGCTTGGTAGGATTTAAAGATATTCCCTGATCCTTCGCCATTTTAATTGAAACCGGCTGAAAATCATTTAAAAATGTTCCACAACAAAGGCATTTTCCGCATGGCCCCAAGCCTCCTAGCATTTTGGCTTCATCTCTTATTCCTACTTGCCGGAGTTCTATCCTTACTCTGAAAATTTTCGCCAAATCTTTAACTAAATTACGAAAATCAACACGATTATCGGCAACAAAATAAAAAATAACTTTATTTCTTCCGAAAGTATACTCTACGTCTATAAGCTTCATATTCAGCTTATGCTCTTCAATTTTTTCTTTGCAAATAATTCCTGCTTTTTTTTCTTCTTCGGCTTTCTCTTTTATGGATTCCAAATCTTTTTCTGTGGCTTTGCGTATAATTTTTTCCGTGGGTTCGGCTAAATCAGGGTGGCTCTCTTGCGAAACTTTTACTAATACTTTTCCGTTTTCCGTACCAAGTTTCGTTTCGGCAATAACGATATCTCCTACCTCGAGTTTATCGTTACCCTTATAAGACAAGTAACTTATTTTGCCAATTTCTCTAAATCTTACTCCAAATATTTCAGACATAAAAACCTCATCAACCTTCCCGCAAAATTCATATCATAAACATGAGCACACAGCACAGACAAGTAAATTCATATTCACATTCTTATCTACCAAATCCGCAAGTTTTCTTAAATTATCTATTTTTAAAATCAGGCTACTTTCCAAACTTTTCTCCAAATTTTCGTTTTTAAAACAATCAACAAATCTTTCGATTACATTTTCAATTAATAATTTAAACTCCTTGCGCTCTAAACCTAATTCAGATAAATATTCCAATATTTTATCGTTTCTGCCACCAAGAGATTCTTTAGCAATTTTCTCTGATAAAGCAACTATTTCATTCGTTTCATTTTCGGAAATATTTTTAATTTTAAAAATATGTGAGCGAGATCGTATGGTGGAAAGCAAATTGTCACAAAAAGCACAAATTAAAACAAAAGTTACATTCTTAGGGGGCTCTTCTAAAATTTTTATTAAAGCATTTTGCGCTTGAACGGTCATAAAATCGGCATCTTTGATAATATAGAATTTGCCCATTCCTTCATTACAGATTATATACGCATCTTCTCTTATTTTTCTTATATCATCTATTTTAATGGATTTGTTTTTTTCGCTCGTTTCAATAACCGTAACGTCAGGATGAGCATTACTTTCCATTTTTATGCAGTTTCCGCATATACCGCAAGGCTTTTCTTTTCCGGTGCATAATCTAATCTTTACGATATTTCTAAAAAAATCCAGAGCGTCCTGAGTTTCTTCGCATTCAATTATTAAAGCATGAGAAAGCTCCCCTGACCTTGCAAGGTCAAGCAGCATATCCTTTTGACCATCAAAACCAATATTTTCGGACATCATATATCACGCCTATTTTATCTATACTTTTTCAAATCTATCCACATCAAGAACAAAAATAATCGCACCGCCGGTTGTAACTTCAAAGG
>CAJLZR010000038.1 GCA_905211185.1 uncultured Oscillospiraceae bacterium
CAACTTGGGGTGGATAAAAAGTATAAAAAATAATAACCCAAATTTGTTTGTAATTTTGTGTGGGTGTATGACCGAACAGCCTACTGTTATTGAAAAAATAAAAGAAAAACACCCTTTTGTGGATTTGGTTTTTGGTACTCATTCGATTTATAAATTTCCGGATCTTTTTTATAAGGCTTTGGCAAAAAGGGAAGAAAGCGATAAAAAGCACAAAGGGGTTTATATTTCCGAAAAAACTGATAGTATAGCCGAAGATTTTCCGGTAAGACGTGATAATGCCCTTAAGGCGTTTGTTTCTATAATGTATGGGTGTAATAATTTTTGTTCCTACTGTATTGTCCCGTATGTACGGGGTAGGGAGCGCAGCAGAAGTCTTTTAGAAATTATTAAAGAGTTTAAAAATCTTGTAAATGCAGGGTACAAAGATATAACTTTGCTTGGGCAAAATGTTAATTCGTATGGTCGGGGCCTTGATGAAAATATCGATTTTGCGGATTTATTAAAAAAGCTCGATGAGGTTCCGGGTGAGTATAGAATAAGATTCATGACGTCTCACCCTAAAGATGCCTCTAAAAAGTTATTTGATACGATTGCAAAAAGCCAGCATATAGTGCACCATATCCATTTGCCTGTTCAGTGCGGAAGCAACAGAATTTTAAAAGAGATGAACCGTAAGTATACAAAAGAAGACTATTTAAAAATAATAGATTATGCTAAGAATAAAATACCGGATATTACTTTTACAAGCGATATCATAGTTGGCTTTCCGGGCGAAACTTACAAAGAGTTTTTGGAAACTTTGGAGCTTATCAAAAAAGTAAAATTTTCCTCTCTTTTTACCTTTATTTATTCAAAAAGAACGGGCACAAAGGCTGCAAAGATGGAGGACCATATTTCCAAAGAAGAAAAAACCAAGTGGCTTTTGGAGCTTCTTGATGTTCAAAAGGATATATCCGAAAATTTATGTAAAGGTATGGTAGGAAAAACGCTAAAAGTTTTAGCTGAAAGTTATGACGAAAAGAAGTCGTGCCTATTTTGCCGTACAGACGGAAATTTAATTGTAGAGATAACCGGAGCGGACAAGTCCATGATTGGAAAATTCTTAAACGTTCTGGTAACGAATTCTCGTCAAGAGGCACTGATTGGAAAAATTATATAAATAAACAACAAGAAGGAGAAATTAACATGGAAACAGAAGTTATAGAACTTGCAAGAGAGCTTGGAAGCGCAATTCAAAGGCACGAAAGTTATATAGACTATAAGATTAAACAGCAAAACGTCGAATGCGATGAAAACCTTCAGAAAATGATGAAGGATTTTAACTCCAAAAAGTCTGAAATTAACCAAGAAATTTCAAAGGAAAATACCGATCAAAGTAAAATCGATAAGCTAAATGAAGAAATAAATAAGCTTTATATGGATATAATGCAAAACGAAACAATGAATAAGTATAACGAGGCAAAGCAAAAATTTGAAAGTGTTTTAAGAGGTATTACTCTTATAATTAATCGCTCATCTTTTGGCGAGGACCCCAAAACAATAGATATAGAAGAAAGCGATTCTTGTTCCGGAAGCTGCCACGGCTGCTCCGGATGTTCGTGAAATATTATTAGTTTTAGAAAAGCGAGTGTAGTATATAATGCCTGAAATATCACCAATGATGCGCCAGTACTTGGGAATTAAAGAAAAATATAAAGATAGCATTTTGTTTTTTCGCCTGGGCGACTTTTATGAAATGTTCTTTGATGACGCAAAATTAGTTTCTGAAGAACTGGACCTAACATTAACCGGCAAAGATTATGGCCAAAAAGAACGTGCACCCATGTGCGGTATACCTTATCACAGCTGCGAAGCATATATAGCAAGGCTTGTTGCCAAGGGGTATAAAATTGCCATGTGCGATCAAGTGGAAGATCCTGCCAAAGCTAAAGGAATAGTTAAAAGAGAAGTTGTAAGGGTTGTTACTCCCGGAACCGTTATGGAAGAAAGCATGCTCGATGAATCCAAAAATAACTATATTTGCTCTGTTTATATTGCAAAAAAAGCAGAAAGCGCTTGCGTTTCCTTTTGCGATATTTCCACGGGAGAGCTTAAAGTTACGGATTTTTCGGGGGATACAAGTAAAGTAATAAACGAGATAAAAAACGAACTTGGTAAATTTTCTCCAACTGAAATACTGGCATATGGAGATATCTCGTGTTTAAATACCTTAAAACAATTTGTTTTGGGCCGACTTTCTTGTAGGTTTGAAATTCTCTATGAAGATATTTCCGAAGATGCCAGCAAAGAACTTTTAAAAACGCATTTTAAAAATATAGATAAAAATGGCTTGTGGAGCAAAGTTTGTGTTTTAAAATCCTTAGGCATATTATTTAGTTATTTAAAAAACACTCAAAAAACAGGGCTTGAAAGAATAGAAAAGGTTTCTTATTATAATTCTTCCGAGTATATGGGGCTTGATATAAATGCCATAAGAAATTTAGAGCTTATGGAAACGCTTCGGTCCAAATCTAAAAAAGGTTCACTTCTGTGGGTGCTTGATAAAACAAAAACCGCAATGGGTAAGAGGCTGCTTCGTTCGTGGATTGAGCGTCCGCTTTGTGATGTTGTTAAAATTACGAACAGGCAAGAAGGGGTAGAAGAACTTGTAAATAACATTGCTATGCGTGATGAGCTTAGCGATTTGCTTTCGGGCGTTCATGATATTGAAAGAATTATGACCAAAATTACTTACGGTTCTGCAAATGCGCGGGATTTAAAATCACTTTCCGCTACCCTTTCCAAATTGCCTGAAATAAAATTTAACCTCTATAAATCAAAATCTAAAATTTTAAAATACATGTGTGATAATCTAGACCTTGCAAAAGACGTTTATATGTTAATTGAAGATGCAATAGTTGAAGAACCGCCATTTTTGGTCAAAGAAGGCGGAATTATAAAAAAGGGATATAGCCCGGAGGTTGACCAGCTCCGTGATGACGTCAGCGGGGGGGAAAACACTATTGCCGAAATCGAGAAAAGAGAACGCGAAAAAACAGGAATTCCAAAGCTAAAAGTTGGGTACAATAGGGTATTTGGCTATTATATTGAGGTAACTAATCCTTATAAAGATAAAGTCCCGGAAGATTACATAAGAAAACAAACGCTCACCAACTGCGAAAGATACATAACGCAAGAATTAAAAGATTTGGAATCTAGAATCTTATACGCAAGAGATAAGATTAATGATACCGAATATAGAATTTTTGAAGATGTACGAAGAAAAGTTGCGGCAAGACTTTCTGAGATGACAAAAATAGCAACTATTATAGCAAATCTTGATGTTGTGCGTTCGCTTGCAGAAACGGCTTTTTTAAATAATTATACAAAACCTGTGGTTAATAATGAGGATACTATAAACATAGCGGAAGGGCGCCACCCTGTTGTGGAGCTTCTTATAAACGGTGCGCCGTTTGTGCCAAATAGCGCTACCCTTGATAATAAAAAGAATACAATAGCGCTTATAACAGGCCCTAACATGGCGGGCAAATCAACGTATATGCGCCAGATTGCGCTGATAGTTTTAATGGCGCAAATAGGCAGTTTTGTTCCTGCACAAAGTGCCGAGATTGGAATAGTTGATAATATTTTTACAAGAATAGGCGCTTCGGATGATTTGTCTTCCGGACAGTCGACATTTATGTTAGAAATGAATGAGGTTGCGGATATTATAAAAAATGCCACTCCGAAGAGCTTGCTTATTCTAGATGAAATAGGAAGAGGAACTTCCACTTTTGACGGCATGAGTATCGCAAAAGCCGTGCTCGAATATATAGCTGATGCTAAAAAAATTGGCGCCAAAACGCTTTTTGCAACACATTACCATGAGCTTACTTCGATGTCTGATGAGTTTGATAATATCAAAAATTATAATGTTTCGGTTAAACGTCGTGGAGAAGATATAACTTTTTTAAGAAGAATTGTTCCGGGCGCTGCTGATGACAGCTACGGAATAGAGGTTGCAAAACTTGCCGGGCTTCCAAAGGGTATTATCGAGCGTTCCAGAGAAATTTTAAAAACTTTGGAATCGGGCGAAACTCAGTTTGCAAGTTGTGGTGCTCATACTAAAGATAGCCAAAACGTACAGCTTAAATTTGAAAGTGTAAATTCAAAAAATAATGAACTGATTGAAAGGCTTAAAAATTTGGATATAAGTGTTCTTACTCCCATAGAAGCTATGAACGTGCTTTATAAATTGGTAAGCGACGCAAACGAGGCATTTTAAATTTTAATTATCAATAATCTTTTGGAGTTTTTAAAATGAAAAAAATTAACGTTCTTAGTAAAAAAATATCTCAGCTTATTGCAGCCGGAGAGGTTGTGGAGCGACCGGCTTCCGTTTTAAAAGAGTTGCTTGAAAACTCTATTGATGCGGGAGCCACAAGAATTACCGTTGAAATAAAAAACGGCGGAGTAAAGCTAATTAAAATAACGGATAATGGCAGCGGTATATATAAAGATGATGTTAAAAATGCTTTTTTGCGCCATGCAACCAGTAAATTACGTTTGGCTGAGGATTTAAATAATATAAGCTCGTTGGGATTTAGGGGCGAAGCGCTTGCTTCTATTTGCGCTGTTTCTAAACTTGAGATTATTACAAAAACCAAAGAAGAAGCGGAAGGAACCCACTATTTTATAAATGGAGGGGTTCCATCTATATGTGAGCCTATTGGGTGCTCCGATGGAACAGTAATTTTCGTAAAAGATTTGTTTTATAATGTTCCTGCTCGCATGAAGTTTTTAAAAAAAGATGTGGCGGAGGGTAACGCTTGTGCGGGAGTAATTGATAAACTTGCTCTTTCGCATTCCGAAATAGCGTTTAAATTTATAAGAGACGGAAAATTAGTTTTAAATACTCCGGGCAACGGCAAAGTAAAAGATGCAATATATTGTGTCTATGGTAAGGATTTTGCCGAAAATATGCTTTTGGTAGATTATCAGCTTAACAACATTAAAGTCAGCGGATTTGTAAGTAGGCCTATTTATTCTAAACCTACCAAAAATATGCAGCATTTTTTTGTAAATGGCAGATATGTTAAAAGTAAACTTGGTTCAAGCGCTTTAGATGAAGCTTTTAAGAATTCGGTAATGGTCGGAAAGTTTCCTTATTGCGTACTTTATATCAAACTTTCGCCGGGACTTGTGGATGTTAATGTTCACCCCGCAAAAACGGAAGTTAAATTTGTAAATGATAAACTTGTTTTTGAAGCTATATACTATGCGGTAAAATCTGCACTAATGCGTGGCGATGAAAATAAGATTGCCCCGGCTGTGAATCGTTTGAGCGATAGTTCTAGTGGTATTTTTTCGCATAAGAATAACTTAAATTTTACGAACAAAAATTTTGGTAATATAGAAATTCATAAGAATGAAAATTTGGTAAAAAGTCTTGTTTCAAACGAGGAACACTCCCAAAAAAACACCTTTGAAAGTATAAAAAAAGAGCCTCTTGGTGCTAATGATTTTAAAGCTTTGAATTCTAATTTGTTTGCAGAAGAAATTACCTTACAGGAGAAAATTTTCAAAAAAGAACCTCAAGTATCGCAAGTAAAAGCAGAGCAAGAAGTATCTAACGAAAAAAATGAGGATTTATTTTATTTTCCCCCAAAAAACGAAAATAAAAAGATAAATGATTTAAATACATCGGCAAAAAAGCAGGAATTTGCCGCCGAAAATTGTTTTGATGATATTTTTGAAAAAAAGATAAACGTTATAGGCGAAATTTTCAAATGCTATATAATAATCGAATATGAAAATAAAATGGTGCTGGTTGATAAACACGCCGCACACGAAAGAATTATATTTGAAAAATTAAAAGGCGGAAATAAAGAAGCTACTTCTCAAGTTTTATTGGAGCCTAAAGTTATACAAATGGAAAAAAATGAATATAGCGCAATCGTTGAAAATATAAGTTTGCTTTCCAAAGCCGGATTTGATTTGGATAATTTTGGCGTAGGAAGCGTAATTGTAAGAGGCGCACCGATGTATATAGCAATAAATGAGATATCAGATGCTATTTTGGAGATTGCTGATTATATAGTAAATAACAGAAAGAGTATAGATAATAAGAAACTAGATTGGCTTTATCATAACATTGCGTGTAGGGCGGCAATAAAAGCAGGTAACAAAAGCTCAAATGAAGAAATAATTGCATTGGTAAAGACGCTCCTTGAAAATCCGGAGGTGAAATACTGCCCACACGGAAGACCTATATTTGTTGATTTTTCTAAGAAATTTATTGAAAAGCAGTTTGGAAGGATATAAAAATGCAAGAGCCTAAAATTCCTTTGGTGAGTATAGTCGGACCTACGGCAACGGGTAAAACCGAACTTGCAATAAATTTGGCAATAAAATTCGGCGGAGAAATTGTTTCGGGCGATTCAATGCAAATATATAAAGAATTCGATATTTTAAGTGCAAAGCCGACAAGCGAACAGCTAAAGAAAGTCCCGCATTATTTAGTGGACCACTTATCGGTTAAAGAAGAATTTAGTGTTGCAAAATTTACCGAACTTGCAAGCGCTATTATAGGGAGCATATTTAAAAGCGGAAAACTGCCTTTTCTTGTGGGCGGTACCGGTCTTTATATTGATGCCTTGCTTAAAAATATTAATTTTGAAGAAAACAAAGAAGATTGTAAATCCAAGGTGGATTTGTCGACCTATAATAACAAAGATTTAATGTTGATGCTCGAAAAAATTGATATCGTGAGCGCAAAAAAAATTCATATGAATGATACAAAGCGGCTAAAAAGGGCCATTGAATTTTTTTATGCTTCAGGTTATCCTATATCTGAGCAAAATGCCAGATCTAAATTGAGCAAATCAAAATACAAAGTTTGCAAAATTGGCTTAAACTATAAAAATCGTAAACTTTTATACCGGAAAATAAATAAAAGGGTAGAGGGCATGTTTGCAAATGGTATAGTGCAAGAAGTTTGCAATGCGATTAAATTGGTTCCGAGCAAAACAGCGGCTTCGGCAATAGGTTATAAGGAAATTGTTTCGTTTGTTTTGGGTAAGTGCAGTGAGCAAGAGGCTATCGATAACCTAAAACAAGCGACAAGAAGATATGCCAAACGTCAGCTTACATGGTTTAGGCGGGATAAAGATATAAATTGGGTTTATGTTGACGATTTTGATAGTTTTGAGGATATTATAGAAAAGGGAACCGAGATTATTAAAAAATCCGATTTGTTTAAAATAAATATAGAAGGATAAATATGGGACATTCAAAGCTTAAAAAGATTTTATTAATATCTGCAGTAGTGTGCGCAATTGGTTTTGCGCTATATTATTTTGCCACAAAATTATTGCTAAGTTCAGAAGTTCATGTTGTGGAATATGGAGAAGCTAAGGATACTATAGAAACCACAGGCATTTTTTTAAGAGATGAAATGGT
Organism: uncultured Oscillospiraceae bacterium; assembly: GCA_905211185.1. Next base: position 7,441 of record CAJLZR010000038.1, read on the forward strand.
TATAAAAAACGATTCTTATAACTCAAATAATTTAAAATATCTTTTAAGCGACGGGGAAAAGGTTTCCAGAAACGGAGCAATTGCGGAAGTGTATCCTTCTGCAGAAAATGCAAAAATAAGTTATAAAATAGATGATTTAAATAAAG